>DAOVCZ010000271.1 GCA_030669775.1 Chloroflexota bacterium
TTATTTGATCGATTTGATTTCAGTTGATTGTTTTTTCTGCTCATGAGTTATACTTCCGAAAAATTGTAGAGCGCTCATTAGGTCATCCGTACAGATTCTAGCAATCTCGAACTCCCAGGCTCGATCCAAATCCTTTTCAGAGTTCACATCCCAAGCGTGGATTTGAATTCCTTGATGGTTGATAGCCTCCACAACCTCTGTTGTCAATTGAGTAGGGTGGAGATGGACTGCCCGGGCCTGGGCTTGTTTGGCGCGATGAACGGCGTTATATGTAACGACATCTAAACCCATCCATCTTTCAGAGAGGGGGATCAACAAATCTGTCGCTATCTCGGGGCAAAGTGCTTTGAATTCTAATAATAATAGCGGCTCGTATGAAGTCACTTCGATCACATCAAATGAATGCCTAAATTGGTTTAATGCCCCAGCGACAATGCGTGCGGATTCAACTTCGGGACCTTTTAACTCGATTTCCAGGCCAATTCTTCCATCAACCTCCTCGAGTACTTCAAATAATGTGGGGATCTTTTCATTTGAAGGTTTTCCATTCTGCCCAAATACCTTAAATTTCTCGATCTGCTGTGCAGTGTAATTGAAAACCGGACCATTTACCGCAGTTAAACACTCAAGGTAGTAATAATGATAGACAATCGGCACCTGGTCGCTGGTGAGACGGACATCGCATTCAATTGCATCTGCACCGAGTTCGATGGCACGGTTGAAGGCAGCAAGTGTATTCTCAGGATCCTCATTCGATGCTCCCCGGTGAGCGACAATTTCAACTGAGTTCATCAATCTTGTATGGAATTTCCAAACCATCTAGCAAATTACGGATGGTGTTCCAATGGACATGCTCCCAGGCTGTCGGGCTGGAATTCGCATTATGGGGAGCAAGCATCACATTTTCCATATCAAGTAATGGGCTATCGCCGGGTATGGGTTCCACTTCGAAGACATCCAATGCCGCACCCGCGATATCCCCTGCTTGTAATACGGTTATCAATGCCAGTTCATCGACCACCTGTCCGCGCGCGGTGTTTATCAGTACCGCATTGGATTTCATGCCAGCCAAAGATTCCTCGTTAATCAGGTGATGACTGGTCGGATTGAGATCGCAATTGATACTGACAAAATCTGCTCGTGACAGCAAATCAACTAGTGGAGTCATCTCGACGCCTGTTTTCTCGACAAATTCCTGGTTGATTTCAATGATGTCATTTCCCAACAATTCCATACCAAAGGCTTGTGCCCTTTCAAGAACCGCTTTACCAATCTTGCCCACCCCAATCACTCCCAACGTGCATTCACTTAACGAACGACCGGGCAATTTCTCCCAGCGACCAGCTTTCACCCCCTGATCCATCCAGGGTTGCCGTCTGGCAAATGCTAATATATAGCCCATCACTGTGTCTGCGACCGGCAGGGTGAAGGCGTTGGGAGTCCTGAAGACTCGGATACCCAATTCATCTGCCGTTTGTGAATCAACCGAATCAATACCTGTACCCCATTTGGAGATCACTCTAAGACGGGGACTACAAGCTTTTAGTACGTGAGCTGAATAATGATCATCTCCACAAATCGTTCCATCAAATTCCCCGGCATAATCCAAGATCTGCTCTTCATTGAGGCGCTCACTCACCGTCGGGATAATCAAATCCAGGTCATATTGATTGAAAATCGGGCGAAATCGTTCCAAGAAAGGGATCATGTAGGGGGCAGAGAAAAGTATAGTTGGCATTTGATATATTTCATTAACTCATTATGGTTTGCACACAGAAGCCAAATATTTACTATCAGTCTCTATTTTTCTCAACATTATGGCTCATCAACAAATCAGCGATCATGAAATCTATCTCATCGTCAATATCCCAGGCTTCAGCAGCGTCTATTTCAAACATGAAGGGACGTCTTCCGAGACGATTACGTTCATTTTCTAACGTACTCCGGGTGAAAATATACAGGCAAGAATTTTCCTCATAAACGGGAGGCAAGTCTTGGGTTTGTAAAAGGATCGCCGGATTGTGGTTGATTGCTCGTCCCAACTCATCCCACAGACGTGTTTGCATCCTCGTGACTGAGAAAAGAGTGTCGAAGGCAGGATAATTTTCCAGCATAGTCTGAATCGCACGAGATATAGTCTCAGCGCGCAGCAATGGATTTGTGCTGTGAGTTTGCAGGTAGAAATCTGCTTCCACCTGCGCGATATCATGCAGGAGCACTTCATTCATCGGTATTTCTTCCCCCAGAAGATGTTCCGGGCGAATGAGGATTTGGACTTGAGGATAATTTTCTCTTATCCCATCCATGATCTCTTGGCTATCCGTATCGACAACTATTTCCTCGATCTCAGTACAGGTCAAGAGCGTAGAAATGATATGTTGGTATAAAGGTTTCCCAGCGAGCATCCGATAGTTCTTACCCTTCACTCGCTGAGATTCGTGTCTCATTGGTACAAGTGCGATAATTTTTTTCATAACTAAGATTATTCGTTGTATTGAATTGGTTCCACATCCCTTGATTGCATCTTTGGCTTAGCTTGCGTGCCACTGGGGTAATAGAATGTTTGCCGGAGTTCCCAGGTGAGAGGACCACTTTGTCTGTAGCCTTGATAAGTTCCCCAGAACTGCATTAACCTGAACCAGATGATATTGCCAATTTCGCCGAGGAATTGATTCTCCCGAACTGCGACGAAGGAATCACTGACTGCATTCCAGAAGAATAAACGGATAAAATCCGGAAAGTTAAATGTTTCTTGGGGAAATATTCTTTTAAATGCCATCGCCTCACGCCGGTAGCGGTTATAAATCCCCCTCGGCGTATCTTCATGGACATGTATGATCTCAGCTTCTGTTACATATGAAACTTTATGTCCTTGTTCAATTGCCCAGTGCGCCCACTCCAGATCCTCAAGACCGGAGAGAG
>DAOVCZ010000126.1 GCA_030669775.1 Chloroflexota bacterium
GTGGAGGGACAATCAAATTGACTGACCGGAGATTTATGATCTGTCAAAGTAGACAAGGAGCGCGCATCAATGCTCATCTGCAAACCATTCATCGTCCGTGCGGTCCATTTCCAGCAATTCTCCTGTGACGACAATGACAATTCGTTCGCATATGTTCGTAACCCGGTCAGCAACACGCTCAAGGTTGTGAGCCACCCACAAGAGATGATTTGCCTGGTCGATAGTAGATGGATTGGATATCATTTGGTCCATTAATTCACGATAAATGCGGTTATAAAATGCGTCAACCTGGTCGTCTTCTTTCGGGATGGAACGAGCAGCTTTAGCGTCTCGATCGATAAAAGCTTGTAGAGCCTTGTGGAGCATGCTTATACAAACCTCTGCCATCGGTGGGATTTCGCTTATTGGTTTGAGAAGTTCATCTCGTCCGATACGGACGGTGATGCGGGCAATCCCTTTGGCATAGTCTCCCATACGTTCCAGCTCGGTGGTGATTTCAAGGATAGCTGCCAACAGACGCAAGTCGCGTGCCATGGGTTGTTGGGTGGCGATCAAGGTGATGACGTCTTCTTCAATATCAAAATGTATTTTATTTATTTGCCGATCACCATCATAGATAATTTTTGCATCATCGATATTTCGATTTTTCAATGCATCAACAGAGTCTCTCAGGGCATTTTCAACCATACTGCCTTGAATGAGAACCTGTTCGAGCAGTTCATCAATGGCTCGATCTAAGGTTTCGCGTGGAGTAATTGTCGTCATTTGCCTCTTCTCACCATCAGTTTGACAGTAATTATTTTACTAATTCTTAGCCGAACCGGCCTTCAACGTAATCTGCAGTTCGTTGGACTGCCGGATTGGTGAAAATCTTTTTTCCTGGAGCGTATTCGATCAGCTCACCTTGCAGAAAAAACGCTGCATAGTCAGCTGCGCGGGCAGCTTGCTGGACAGAATGTGGAACAAGTATGATTGTGTAGGACTTCTTCAATTCCTGCAGTGAAGCCTCGACTTTACCTGTCGAGATGGGATCCAATCCAGAGGTTGGTTCATCAAGCAGGAGTACTTCAGGTTCCAGCGCTAAACTACGGGCAATGCACAACCTTTGCTGCTGACCACCGGATAGATCCACTGCTGGATCATCGAGCCTGTCCTGGACTTCTTCCCATAGCGCGGCTTGCTTCAAGCTGCGTTCCACGGCTTCATTGAGGCGATTTCTGTTGCGCTCGCCAGCGATCTCCAATCCATAAGTCAAGTTTTGGCGAATGCTCATCGGTAGAACTACTGGCCGGGCAAATACCATACCAACCCGGCGACGTAAAGAAGTCACATCCAAATTGGGATCGAGAATGTCGAGACAATCACCCGATTCTGAGCACAACTGTACTTTTCCTGCGACTTTGGTTACATTGGCTAAATCATTGAGACGATTTAATACCCTTAAATAGGTCGATTTTCCACCTCCTGCTGGTCCAAATAAAACTGATATCGAGTTTTCGGGTATATTCAAGCTGATGTCCTTCAATGACTCTGTCCCATCGGAGTATTGCAGGACCAGGTGTTCAGTGATAATTTTATTCTTCGTCTTCATCGGAAAATA
Source organism: Chloroflexota bacterium (assembly GCA_030669775.1). Classification (GTDB taxonomy): domain Bacteria; phylum Chloroflexota; class Anaerolineae; order Anaerolineales; family UBA4823; genus PFL25. The sequence goes on from DAOVCZ010000126.1 coordinate 1,601, forward strand.
GTGGATCGGTATGGAGTTTCACCATTGGCGACGAGCCCTGGCGCGAGAGCGTATAACCGTTGCGATCAAGTTCATTCCAAGCACAAAAATTAGTAGAACTAAAGCTGTTCCATATTGTATCTCAGATGACATTCCTGGCACTTGGGTGGATATAACATACAGGTGGTAGGGCAATGCCATGGTTGGGTCCATAGCTGACGATGGCAGCCGGGGGAGGAAGAATACCGCGGCAGTGAATAATATCGGCGCTGTTTCACCAGCAGCCCTTTCTAGTCCCAAGATGACTCCAGTAAGGATTCCTGGGAGTGCTTGTGGTAAGACAATGCGACGAACGGTTTGCCATTGTGTCGCGCCAACGGATATGCTGACCACTCGAAAGGCTTGGGGAACAGCGCGTAATGCCTCCTCAGTGGTGGTGATGATCACCGGAAGGGTCATAATTGCTAATGTGAGTGATCCTGCGAGGATGCTGATGCCAAAATTAAGAAAGATAACAAAAAGACCCAAACCAAATAAACCATAAACTACCGACGGGATACCAGCGAGATTGATGATCGCGATGCGGATTAACTGTGTCCACCGGTTGTCCGGTGCGTATTCTGCCAGGTAGACCGCTGCACCAATTCCAAGTGGGGCAACGATAAGGGCACACAACAGAGTGAGAAAAAATGTTCCCACGATAGCAGGCCAGATGCCTCCCGAGCGCATGCCGTCGCTGGGAAAACCAGTGATGAATTCCCAGGAAATTGCAGGTGCTCCTTTGTAGATGATATAAATCATGATGGCGATTATCGGGAGAACCGCAACAATCGCAACTAAGCGTAAGAAAATGAATCCAAATCGTTGGGTAAGATTTCGCCGTTGGGGTGATGTCCTGGGTTTCATGAGAGGATGCGCTCAGAACGTTTCTTGCGGCGAAACACAAATGTGGAGGCAGTCACATTGACGATTAATGTGATGATGAATAAGACAATTCCAATAAAGAAAAGCACATGGTAATGGGTGCTGCCATTGGCGACTTCTCCCATCTCAGCGGCGATAGTGGCCGTCATCGTCCGTGTGGGGTTGAACAAGGTATCCAGGCCAGTTGGCATCATGGGTGCATTTCCGGTAACCATCAGTACAACCATGGTCTCTCCAATCGCCCGTCCGATGCCCAACATGATGGCAGTCAAAACCCCTGATTTGGCTGCGGGCAAGGTTACCCACCATATGGTTTGCCATTCTGTTGCCCCAAGAGCCAGGGAAGCATCCCGATAACTTTGCGGTACGGCATCTAAAGCGTCTTCTGAGATGGAGACGATGGCGGGAATGGCTATTCCAGCCAGAATGAGAGAGCCAGTGAGAGCAGAAAGGCCAGTCGGTAAATTCATGATTTCACGGAGATATTGTGAAAGAATCAGCAACCCAAGAAATCCCAAAACTACTGAAGGAAATCCACCCAGCAATTCGACAAGCGGTTTGAGAATTTCCTTCGTTTGGCGGGAGGCAACTTCAGCAATATAAATGGCTGTAAGCAATCCAAGAGGTACTGCAATGATCAGTGCACCGATGGTCACGACCAATGACCCGACCAGTAAGGGAAGGATACCGTAGTAATCTTCAATCGGATACCAGCGGGTTTGTAAGAATTCCGATAATGGAACTTCAATGATAGCTGGTAAGCCTTCGCTCAACAGGAAGTAGAAGATCAAACCAACGAAAAGTATCGCTGAATATCCAATGATTTTTATTATTGCGGTGATAATTGATTCTGAATTAAATTTTGGTATCTGCATTAATGTCCTCCCACATGAGATCCTTTAATTGTAAGAAATAGGCATAGTTTCCGCATTTTACGGGGAATTTATGGGGACAAATCCAAGTTGGGTAACAATTATTTGTGCTTCGGGAGAAAAAATCCAGTCCATGTATGTTTTTACAAATCCCACAGGCGGTCCGGCAGTATACATGTATAAATCCCTGGCAATTGGATATGTCCCGTCATTAACTGTTTCAGCGGATGGGTAGATGAACTCTGCCTCTTCACCCAGACCGTCTGATACCACAATCACTTTCATATCCGGGGTGACATACCCCAAGCCATCGTAGCCAATCGCATTCGGGTTGTTGCGGATTTCAGCGCCAATTACTTCTGAGGAAGGGAGCAATAGTGTATCGGTTGAGAATAAAGTTTTATCCTCTTTACTCCCCAATCTTAACACCTGCTCAAGAAAGTGAACATGTGTACCGGAATTTGTCTCACGTGATAGACGGACAATTGGACGGTCTTCCCCACCCAGCTCAGCCCAATTGCTTATTTTACCGCTGTAGATATCTGAAAGCTGCTGCAAAGTGAGTTGATCTACAGGATTATTAGGATTAACGATCACCGCTATGGCATCTTTGGCCACGATGAATTCAATCGGTTCAACACCGTTCGCCTGCGCATTATCGATTTCTACTGCTTTGATTCTCCGCGATGCGTTGGCAATATCTGTTGTTTTATTGATCAGGGAGGCGATTCCAGTACCTGAGCCACCACCCGTGACGGATATGGTAGATGATGGGTTGATCTGCTGGTACTGCTCTGCCCAGGCGAGGGCAAGATTGACCATCGTATCAGAGCCGACATTATTCAGATATTCGCTTGAATCTAGTTGAGGCGTTTCATCGTTGTTAGGCTGTGGTGAACAGGCAGCCAACATAAGCAAAAGAAGAATAAATACGAGATGAATTCTTGAATACATCCAGGTGATTATAGCGACTTTCAATACTGTAATCAAGGAACTCATTAATCACAATATAGGAAAATTTCGATTAAAATTATATACATGTCTGACAATCAATTATCATTCCAGGTTAGTAACCTCGATTTTTTTTATGGTTCTTTTCAAGCGTTAATAGATATTAACATAAATATCAAATCTCGTTCAGTTACAGCTTTGATAGGTCCATCTGGTTGCGGAAAATCAACTTTTTTACGCTGTTTGAACCGGATGAACGACACCATACCAGGGGTGAGAGTGGAAGGTGAAATTCTGCTCGATGGTGAAGATATTTATGCACCAGATGTAGATTTGACAGATTTGCGAAAGAGGGTTGGGATGGTTTTCCAGAAGCCGAATCCTTTCTCGAAGTCAATTTTTGATAATGTCGCGTTCGGACCCAAAGTACAGGGAATTGTCAACGGAAAGAGGAATTTGGAAGAATTAGTTAAGAACAGCCTGATTAACGCAGCTTTATGGGATGATGTAAAAGATAGCTTGGATGAAGATGCACTTGGATTGTCTCTCGGTCAGCAACAAAGATTATGCATTGCGCGTGTCTTGGCTGTCGAGCCTGAAGTGATCTTGATGGATGAGCCTGCTTCAGCACTCGATCCAATTGATACCGGTAAAATTGAAGAGTTAATCGCCACTTTGAAAGAAGATTATACGATTGTTATCGTGACTCACAATATGCAGCAGGCAGCTCGCGTCTCCGAAGAGACGGGTTTATTCTGGTTGGGCGAGCTGGTTGAATTCTCTCCGACGGAGACAATGTTTACTGTTCCGGCCAAGAAATTAACAGAGGACTACATCACTGGTCGGATGGGGTAAGGCGATACTGTTTATTGATCACAAAGGGTGGGAAAGTATCAATAGTTAACTAAGAAAGCGGTTATTTTTTCTTCGATCTCATCCCGTACTTCACGAAATTTGGAGAGTACGAATTGTTCATTCCCTTCGAATGAGGCAGGATCGACGAATGAGAAGCGAACCTGTTGGCTCGAATAAAGCCAAATTGGGCAATTCTCTGCCGCTGAATCGCACACTATCATCACCAGATCAAATTCCTGATCATTAAAATAAGAGACATCTTTTGACCAACCCTGATGGGTGATGCCATTCTCTTCAAGAACCTTCAACGCAATTGGGTGTATGAACTCGGCCGGTTTTGTGCCTGCACTGTATGCTTTCCAAGTAACAGAGAACCGATCATTGACAATCGCTTCGACCATCTGGGAGCGACAGGAATTTCCTGTGCACAGAAAGAGGACATTATGTTGAGGTGAGGATTGAGTCATTTTCAATCTCTGTAAGTCCTTTCCATCTTGGCCAATTCATCATCTGTGCGATCTAATTCCCGCATTTCACCAGTGACCATATAGATTGTTCGCTCACAAATATTTGTCACCCGATCTGCCATGCGTTCAAGATTATGGGCAACCCAAAGTAGGTAGTTAGCTCGATCAATAGTAGAGGTATCGTCGATCATATATGTAACAAGTTCACGATAGACCTGGTTGTAAAGAGCATCGATCATATCATCTTCTTTTGGAATTGATCGAGCAGCGTCCACGTCACCGGAGACGAAAGCACTTAACGCCCGGTGCAGCATATCTATGCCTAATTCCGTCATGCGGGGGATATCGATCAGTGGTTTTACAAGCGGTTCATCGCTCAT
>DAOVCZ010000234.1 GCA_030669775.1 Chloroflexota bacterium
AAGAATGCAAATGTGCCCGCGATTGCGATCGTGGTCGCGGCTGGGATTACAAAATGCGACAATGATTTTCGAAGGCTCTTTCCATACAGCACCCCAGGATTTGCCCACAGGGTAAGTCCCAATGAGGGGATCGTGATCGAGACCGTTGTGATCACTGTTAACTGGATACCCCGGAAGGGAAATCCAAATCCGATTATTTGAATCGCGATGATCAATAAAGTCAGGTATAACACCTGAGTCAGGTAGAGCTTTAAGATGTCCAGCAAGCCGTTCACGATGCGCTGCCCCTTCTCCAAAACTCTTTCCAAAACCCGCAGAGAATTCTCAAGCAAGAGAATATCTGCCACGCTTTGGGCGGCCTGGCTGCTGTTTTGATGGGTAACTGCCAGGTTTGCCTGGACCAAGGCAGGCACATCATTTACGGAATCCCCGACCATGGCAACGTATTGCCCTCTGGCGCGCAGATCTGAGACGATATTACCTTTTTGTTCGGGAGAAAGCTGCAGAAAAATCCCATTGTCTGAGGCCGCCTGGGCAATATCTTCTCCTTCCAGGGTGGATAAATCGGAACCTGTAACCAGGTCCAGGGAAAGATCACTGAGACCTACTTTCTTGAGTAATTCCAGGGTTTGGTTGGGACGCTCAGCGGCGAAAATCTTGACACCGATCCCTTGCTTAATGAATTTTCTGATCATTGGGACCGCTTCTGGGCGTACCTGCTCAACGAAGGTTAGCTGGCAGAGCGGGATCAAGGGTATGGGGAATTGTGGTCTGCCTTTCTCGTCAAATATTGGGCTTGGGTCTGGGTAGTAGGCAAAGATTAACTCAATTGGCGGGTCTGAAGGTGCATCCTGTGAATCTTGTTCTTGGAGCTGTCCATCATCGGATTGGGACATCTGGCTCACTCGATTTAGAATGCGGCGGAACAGGTTGGGTTTGGACGGCACCTCTTCCTGAGGCTTGGCGATTTCTTCACCCTCTACAGATGGATAACCTTGATCATGGGAAGTGTCTGTTTCTTTATCCTGGTCAATCTGGTCACCATTTTCAAGCTGATCCTTATTTGAGCGGCGAAAAACTCCCCCCAACCTGGAAAACATCTTTCGCACCTGGCCGGGTTCACCGTCCGCTGGTTGTTCTTCTGAGACTCTGTCTTTGCTCAGGTAAGGTTCCAGAGCTGCGGGTATACCCAATACATAGACGCCTGAAAGGTCAGGGTCATCAAACGTGATCGCGTTCCAGCCGGAGACTGACAGGTAAGGGGCTTCAGCAAGGGCATCACGAGGGCTTCCTTCATAGGTTTTACCGATGGCGCGGGTGATTTGATTATCGAGAACAGAGCTGCGTACATAATCTCCCAGCATTTGCTGGATGCGGCCCTCAGCATAGTTTTCTCGTTCTTCACTTTGAGGGTACACTGTCAAATTCACCTGCATCCCGGTCAAGACCCCCTCCCGCGAAAGGCAGATCGTATTTACCTGGGCCATGGCTTCCACCGATCTGGCGCGGTGGACCAATGCACCGACTTTTGCCAGGTCAGCGGTGCTGGCCGCATAAGTCACGATTATCATAAAGAACAGACCCGCGGGAGCGAGGCTGAAGATGATACCAGCCACCTCATTAAAAAAGTCGTCCGAGATCGGCAGGGTAATGTTAAGGTAGTTGTAGATCAAGAAAATTGTGAAGAAGGCCACCACAACCAATAGACCTCTCAACACGCTATTGATTATCTTCTCGATCGGGGTTAACCTCTCCTTAGCTTCTTCAGAACTTTCAATCAAACTTGTGATATAGCGATCGCGACCTACTTTCTCGACCTGGTAAACTGCGCGACCGGACACGCAGAAGGTGCCTGCAAAAACCGGATCTCCTTTGTCTTTAGGGGCTCGCCTGTCCCCTTCACCCAACATTGACTCGTCAACAACCAGTCCAGCCTGGTGGACGATTGCGCCATCGGCCAGCAGCTCATCCCCAGGACCGAAAGCCACCATATCGCCTACCACGATTTCGTTGGCATCAATGCTGCGTGTTGTTCGATCCCGGATCACCGTAACCCGGGGACGAGTTTCTAAGAGAATGTCCTTGATTCGCAATCTGGCAAAGTACTCCTGGAAGATATTTACACCAATGTTGAGGCCCAAGACACCCAGGCTGAGCAGAGCGTCCACAGGTCTATCAAAAAGTAGCTGCACCAGGGCGAGCCCTACCAGGCTGAGGTTGAAAATCGAGAGCACATTATCCCGCCAGATTTCTCGCCTCGACCGGCTGGGTTTGAAATTAATAGTATTGTCCAGGTCTTCCTGTTTGCGCGATTCCGCCTCAGCTTCGCTTAAACCGCTGATCTTGCGCAGCAGGTTCTTTTCCACTGGGGGACTTGTCCCCGCTGTGCGGCGACTCCGCCAGCGTTTGACCAAAATGCCGGCCAGGAGGGTCCCTGCAGCGAGGATGACTCCAATTAGGATATTCCTGTTTCGGTGATATTCTTTAGAAGATTCTCGCATGCATTCAGTGATCGGATAGTGTTTTTATGGATATTCCCTTAAGTATACTTCTCTCTATCTGGGATGGGTGGTAAGCTGAAACAAATTTTGTATTAAATTATCGCCTGAAATAGATAGGCTCAAAGTGAGATGTCCTGGTTGACAATAATGAAAGTCACAATCAAGGGATTTTCTACTATTATAAGACTTGGGTTAAAGTCATACAATGCACCTGCTGATTCTAAAATCGGTTTAATATTTCCATTCATGTTTCCTGTCAGTGAACCGACCTATAGATATCTTAGGACTAAATTAGTGGGCTTGTGGTGCTTGAGCATTCCATACAACAAACATAGAGGAAAGAGGATCAATAAACCTAGGGGTACATATAGAACCGGAGAACTTTGAGAGCAATGAGCATTGATTACTTGTCTCCCAGGCTGGTGATGTCTCCACTGCCGTTACCGGATGACGATACGGCAGGTCTTCCGTAATAACGAACGTTACCGCTGCCATAGATCCTGACATCAAGTGCCTCAGTTACCCATACCGATATATTGCCCGATCCTCCGATTCGGATATAGACATTCTTACTTGCCAGGTCATCAGCTCGAAAATCGCCTGAACCATTAATATCGATCTCTTGGTCAACGACAGTTCCATCATCGATGCGCAGATTGCCGGAGCCATTGATATTTAGAGACAGATCCTCTGCGCCCAATTCGCTTACGGTGATATCTCCTGAACCATTGATTTTGACCCTAAATGTGGGAACCTTCACCCGAGCAGTGTTCACATCTCCAGATCCACCAATGTCGATTTCAAGCCGATCTGCATTCAGATCCCCCATGCTTACGTCGCCCGAACCACCGATGTCCACGCGAAACTCTTTCGTTTCCAGATCTGGGACCTGGATATCCCCTGAACCAGAAATGCTGACTCGCTCTAAATCTTTCACCGTTAAGAAAAAATGAACCGGCTTGGTAGGATTTAGATTAACCGTGGTGGGTGTGGTGCT
>DAOVCZ010000252.1 GCA_030669775.1 Chloroflexota bacterium
AAGAGTGCCCCGACCAAGACTCCCGCCAATACTAAAACGGCACCCGCTATAAAGCTCAGCGTGATCCGCTCCCCCGTCAATGATGTCGCTACGACGACAGTGACCAGCGGGATAATAACAAATCCATAAGAAGTTCCGGAAGCTGTCCAACGTCCCAGAACGTAGAGATAAAGCAGAAAGACAATTATGGTGACAAAAACGAGGAGATACCCGAAAGCTAACCAGGTATTGACTTGAGTTGGGATCACCCATTGCTCATTGGTGATCAATGAGATAGTTCCAAGGATGAGTGCGCCAATAGTCATGGCAATGGCATTGGTGGCGATGGGATGACTGCGGGGGAACTTCTTGGCGATCACACCAGCCTCAGCGACGCAGACTGCTGCGGTAATAATTGCCAGGACATGGGGCAGGGACAACCCTTCCCCACTTGCTCCACCAACAACGACCGCGATACCACCCACGGCGAGAAGTGAGCCCAGCAATCCCTGCCAGCGGATGCGCTCTATTCCATGCAGAAAAGCGAAGAAGATGGTCAGCAGCGGGACAAGCGCCATGAGCACCTGGTAAGTGCTGGCAGGTGTTTCCACCAACCCCCAGGCGATCAAGGAGAAAGCTAATCCGACGCTCAGGGTACCAAAAAGAGCCGCACCCAGCAAAGTCTGTCCACGCGGGAAGGGTACCTTGCGAAGAAACAGCAGCACCCAGAAGACAAACGCCGCCATTGCAAAGCGAGCTGCCGCACTATAAAAGGGTGGTAATTCGCCGTAGGTGATGCGAATGGCAACAGACGCGCCACCCCCGAACAAGATTAATACTCCAAATGCAGCCAGAGTCTTATTATCTGGCAGAGCAGAAGATTTCACCTCTGGCGTAGTTGGCGCCTCCACCACAGCTGGAGCAGCCTGAACATCTGATGCATCCTCAGGGATTACAAAACATTTTTCAGTAGTCATTGGTTTTCCTCCTAATTGGGTTTAGGTGGGTGCATTTCTACAAGCGAAGTCAGGTTGATTCATTACTTCGCTAATTAAATCTGGCGAGAGATGGAGATGAATTACTGCGACGACCACTCCATGCATAGGTAAAATCTGATCGCACAATCAGGCTGAAGATCCCAGCCGAATTAAATTTCGTAAATCCGTTTGGGAGGTTCAACTCAGTGTAATGTTGGATAATCGAAATATCGCCCACAAAGTTCTCACACGAAATTTGTATGATTACACCGCTCGAGATGATGCAAACAAATTTCTATAATCTATTCCGACTATTATAACCCAATTTAGACTATTAAAAGAAGTGATATGTAAGCAGAAGCCGATCAATAAGTTTTTGATCGGCTTTGCTATGACTAGGTATTAGGATTAGATCAACCACCCACCCCCAAGAAAAAGCTGATCACGATCGAAACAACACCCGCCAGGACAGTCTTGAAACCATAAACTATCATCCTGCCGTGAGAGATACGCCCCAAGAATAATCCCAAACTGAATAGCGCTAGCAAGGCTAATCCAAGCGAAGTGTAATACGCCCAGGCTAGATCCTCATTATTCCCAGCGATAAAGAAAGGCAGAAGAACAACCAGGGCTGCCATAAATGGTGACAAGCCATCCACAACGGCCACGATCACGATCGCGGCCCGAGATGCTCTACCTATGCGGGTATTTGTGAGATCGGTCAGGGTAAATCGGCTTAACTCGTCTAAATCTCGTTTGCGTTCTGCAGATTCTGTCAGGTAAGCCCCCCACAAACCGGATATACCCATGGCAACGCAGGTTGCTAAACCGGTACTCAATACGATGCGGGCATCGTTAACGCCAGCAACATAGTTACCCATTAAAACACCGATGATGGTCAAGACACCATCAAAGGCATTCATGGCAAAGTACCGCCTGGCGATTTCGCTGATGTTAGCAAGTTTGTCATATTCCCGCAGATAAGAGACGGCTTCTAGTAAAGATCTCATCGATTACCTCTCCAATGTTGGTAGAAGGTCCACCACAATTCGCTGCACCTTGAATTAATAAACATCGCGTATGAAAACTATAGGAAGCGGGTTAATCTTGCAATGTCACCGCATCATCGATGATCTCTTTGCCTGCGACAACTTCATCGATAGAATGGATCGTACCCCCCATATCCTTGATGGTCTCGGAAACTTTATCAAAGGAGATGTCCTCTCCTTCGATCGTGATCTTGGCATTTTCTACTTTGCGGTCGAGCTCATATATGCTGATATTGACCGCCGACACACCAACTAACTCACTGAGCACATTGGCGAGATCGATGATGTTGGGTTCATGAGGTTTCAGGGTATCTAGTACCAGCCTGCGAATTTTTCCCATGTTTTATTCTCTCCAGTTGAATTTTCTCCGATAGATGCGCTGAGTTTATCACAAGTCGAATAGTGCCCAGGGTTGACATTGGGGCACAAATTCACTGCTCCGGTCTCCACTGTCCATTTATCAGTATAAAACTTTCACCAAAAATATACTTGAAAGCTTATTTAATATATGTAGTAAATTACCCCGCAGCAAGCTGCGGGGCTTTCAAGAACTTTCGTCCCACAATTCTAGCTGAATATTTCTGGCACTTTTTTGGTACCTTATGTATCGTCTTATGATTTCGACTGTTACTTGGTCACCTACTGAGCGGACAAAGTATCCGTCTCCCCACAGTTCACCTCCCCATAGCTTCCACCTTAGCCAGGGGAAACGTGCAAACAACTCCCTCGCAGACACGCTTTTCAGTATCTGCATCACCCGGGCTGGTGAGTAGCGTGGTGGGGATGATAGAAATACATGCACGTGATCTTCCATCACTTCCAGTGTATCTATTTCCATATCATAAGCTTCTGCTATTGCATCAAGTATTTCTCTCGTCGCCTCCGCTACCTCGCCAATCAGAACCTCTTTCCCGTATTTCGGTGTCCAAACGAAATGGTATTTCAGGTCATAGACCGCATGCGCACTTGCTTTGGGAGCCATGCGTCAATTCTATCAGCCCTCCGGCCTGCCCGCTTTCATCCCTACAGCAAGCTGTAGGGTATTCAGCGGGTTTCATTTATAATCTCACTTCCTTGAAGCAGCGGCCCAATCAGGCAAATCTGCAATTTCTATGAGAATATTATCGGGATTAGTGATTTTTCCTGATCAGAAATATAATATGCTTGGTTTGATCTTATAATTTTATATAGGATATTATTTAGTCGACCACTTAGTGAGGCATCGGTATCGATTCATATGACCAAGCCACCAGATGAATTCCATACAGCCCGTCTTCATCTGAGACCGCCC
>DAOVCZ010000104.1 GCA_030669775.1 Chloroflexota bacterium
GTAAAAGGGCTAAATATTGGATTCGATGATTACGTTACCAAGCCATTCTTCCCTCCTGAGCTGGTAGCAAGGGTAAATACTGTCTTACGTAGAGCGAGCGGTGCCGTGCCACTCACGAGACGTGTGTATCCTGAAATAGACCTGACTATTGATTTTGAAACCCACGAGGTGCAACTGCGGGGGGAAGAAGTGCATCTTTCTACTCGAGAATTCGCATTGCTTGAAGTGTTGGCGATTAAGGCTCCCCGGCTGGTACGGTATGAAGACATCGCTACCAAAATCTGGGATAGTGATAATTACAAGGTCCGCAACCGGATCAAGTATTTGATTTATCTTCTCAGACAGAAAGTCGAGATCGATCCCAATGACCCCCAGCTAATTATCAACCGGGAAGGATTGGGTTACCAGTTGAATATTGGAGAAAAGCCGTAAGCGCTTCGCCAAGCTGAGGTGATTTCAGATCCAAAAGACCAGGTGAATCTGCCTGGTCTTTATATTTCTTATCTGTGGTTGTAGTTAACCTCTTGACGGGTTAATCTGTTAGAATTTTCTGGAATGTCCCAACGCACATCCTGGTATTACTACTTACCCCTGCTCGTCTTCCCCTTCATCCTCTTTGCTCCGATCATCTTGAGCGGGAGAGCGTTATTTTGGGGTACACCGCTAACCCAGTTCATTCCCTGGTGGACTTATGCTTGGGATGAAATCACACGAGGTGTGCTGCCGCTCTGGAACAGCATGTTGGGAATGGGCGCACCGCTTATCGCCAATTACCAATCCGCGCTGTTTTACCCGCCCACCTGGTTGTATTACCTGTTATATTCGATTGGGGGAGTACCTGGGATGGCCTGGTTCCAGACTGTGATTGTTGTACTGCACCTTGTCTGGGCTTCATTGGGAATGGCCTTGTTGATCCGCCAGTTGAGATTGGGCTTACTGGCTCAGGTAATTGCTGGTCTGGCCTTCGGATTGAGTGGCTACTTGGTTTCGAGAGCAGGATTCTTATCGATCAATGCTGCAGTTGCCTGGATGCCGTGGATCATCCTGGGGGTTACCAAACTCGTCGAGGCTTACAACAGCCAGTCTATCGATAATCCGCATACATCAGTATCTGAAGGAAATCGCCGGTATAAGCTCATATCTGCTTATTTACTGCTAACGGTGAGCATTGCGATGCAGTTGCTGGCCGGGCATGCCCAAACTGCCTGGTATAGCCTGATTTTGACCTCCGTCTGGGCATTGTATTTCACGGTGACCAGTTCTCGGAATACGCGGCGAAGTGTATCGTCCGGCACGAATGAATCTACAGACAACAGCCAGGATCAAGTAGCTGATGATGTACTTGAGAGTAGTGGAGACCAAGTTAATAAAAACCCTGCTTACCCAGTAGTGAAAATGCTCTCATTAGTAGGGGCAGCTATAATACTTGCAATCGGCTTAGCTGCCGTGCAACTGCTTCCCACAATTGAATATCTATTACATTCGCAGCGCTTAGCAGCTGTAGATTATGACTTTGCGATGTCCTATTCGTTTTGGCCCTGGCGGTTCCTATCCTTCATCGCTCCAGATTTGTTTGGAAACCCGGTTATCGGTGATTATTGGGGATTTGCGAATTATTGGGAAGATGCCATCTATATCGGATTGATCCCGTTTGTCCTGGCAATTGCAGCTCTGCTTACCCGTGGTAAAAGTGTCCAGGACCGGACAGTGATTAATTCGAGGTTTGTTTGGTTCTTATTTGTCTTGATCCTGATTTCGTTTGTGATCGCATTAGGGCGTAATACGCCCATTTTCCCCTGGTTATACAGATATGTACCGACATTCGATATGTTCCAGGCCCCAACACGAATATCGATTTTGGCTGTATTCTCCCTGGCAATTCTATCTGCGATCGGTGCTGACTCCTGGCACCGTCCTCAGGGTAAACGCTTATACTGGTTGCGTCTGGGAGTCATGGCAGCTGCTGCAATCACCTTAGGAGCCGGGATTGCCTGGCTGGTTTCACGTTCGTTATCTTGGGGAATCAGACCATCATTCATTAGATCGACTGCGATGCTCGGATTTTGGGGAGTTGGCTTAGGATTTCTAGCCCTAAAAGCTCCACAGAAAGATGATATGGCAGCTGCGAATCTCAATTGGGGGTGGTGGCAGTGGGCGGTGATCTTTTGGGTTGGTTTTGACCTGGTTGTTGCTGGTTGGGGTTTAAATCCGGGTGTGGATTTAAGTGTTTACAGTGAACCTTCTCCTGCCAGAGAACAAGTTGACAGCTTGCTGGATGAGGGCCGCTTGTATTTGCCAGCAGAGGATGAAGAACTGCTTAAATTTGAGCGTTTCCTGCGTTTTGATACCTTTCAACCTTTCAGTGGGGAGGAGGGATGGCAGAGTTTGCGCGCAACTTTGCTGCCCAATGTAACCATTTTGGATTCGATCCCTTCAGTGAATAACTTTGATCCACTTCTCCCTGGTAGGTATTCTGCATGGATAGGGCTTCTGGAGGAGGTGGATCCAGAAACTAAGGACCAGATGTTGAACCTGATGGGCGTGACAGTGGTAGAAAAGATAGACTTAAACGAGCCTTACGGAGTGCGATTTGACAGTAGGGATGCATATCCTCGCATTCGCTGGGTGGCATGCGGGCTCCTGGTTGATAACGCTGATCAGGCGATCGAAAAAGTCACCCAAAACCAGGTTGATTTTATCAATGAGGTCATAATAGAAGTAGAAGACGCATCTGCTGAACCATTATGTGGTGAGCACATCCCGGCGGAAATCAATTTGAAAACGTCCGGACCTTCTAAAATATTGTTGGAGGTTGATAATCCTAATCCTGGCTACTTGGTGATAGCAGATGTATGGTATTCTGGGTGGCAAGCTATCGTGGATGGTGAACTAACTCCGATACTGCATGCAAATTATCTCTTCAGGGCGGTAGCAATGCCAAGCGGGGAACACGAAGTGATAATTGCATACCAACCAAAATGGTTTTATTGGGGTGTCGTGGTCAGCGGATTAGGATTAGCTGGACTGATAATCCTGGGTGCAAGCTGGTTGGGAAAGATAAGATCCGCAGCAAAGGATTGATCTCTGTTGTATGTCTGAATTCGGGAACGTCAAGAGCAGGTTGAATGTTGAAGTATTATGCAGGAACTGGATGAATACCAATGATTCGTTAAGTACACGTGAATGACATTGAAACGAAAACTCATCTCTGGAGAAGCGTATGACTAATGTTCAGGAATTTTCAGACCGGCTGGCTACAAATATTGAGAAGGTTATTGTTGGTAAGCGGGAGACTGTCGAATTGGCGGTAATTACTCTGCTTTGCCAGGGACATTTACTGATTGAGGATGTTCCGGGAGTTGGTAAGACGATGCTGGCGCGCAGCGTTGCCCGATCTATAGGATGTTCTTTCAGCAGAATTCAATTCACTCCAGATATGCTGCCCAGCGATGTCACCGGTGTCTCGATTTTCAATCAAGTGAGTCGGGAATTTGAGTTTCGCCCAGGACCAATTATGGCGCAAATTGTATTATCAGATGAGATCAACCGGGCAACACCCAAGACTCAAGCAGCCTTACTGGAGGCGATGGAAGAGCGACAGGTAACGGTTGATGGTTTGACCCATTTTTTACCTAAACCATTTATGGTAATGGGAACTCAAAATCCTATCGAGTACGAAGGAACATTCCCGCTGCCGGAAGCCCAATTAGACCGATTTCTGTTACGTGTCCGGCTAGGGTACCCCAATTCGATGGATGAGATCAAGGTGCTTGAGAGACAGCAATTCGTACATCCAATTGAAACTCTAGAAAAGACTGTCAGTGAAGAGCAGGTCTTGAAAGCCCAGGAAGAGGTAAAGAAAGTATTTGTTGCTCCTGCGGTGAAATCATATATGGTTGATATTACCCGCCGGACCAGGGAGTTCCCTGATGTCTATCTGGGAGCAAGCCCGCGAGGTAGCCTGACATTATTCAGGACGAGTCAAGCGCGTGCGGCGATTTCTGGCAGAGATTTTGTCTTACCAGATGATGTCAAGGCACTTGCTGAAGCTGCATTGTGCCACCGGGTGATCTTAGGTCCGGCAGCGCGATTGCGGGATATGGATGCGGCAGAGGTGATTGATGAAATCCTGGGCGGTGTACCAGTGCCAGGTGGGGATCTGAGTGGGGAGAGCTGATATGACGGTGGGGACTCGCATCGTCATCGTATTACTGCTGGTATGCGTGCTTGCGGGTGTGGTGAGTGGTGAAAGTATTTATTTTCGCCTGTCCTACATTTGGGCAGTGTTGTTAGTAGTAAGCTGGCTCTGGTCCTGGCAAATCTTGAATGGTGTCAAGATAGAACGCAGGGCGCGCACCACGCGCGCTCAAGTAGGACATATCTTCGAAGAAAAGATCGAACTGGATAACCTTGGTCGGCTGCCACGATTGTGGTTAGCAGTTAGTGACAGATCGTCGCTGCCTGATTCAGCGGGGTCAAGACTTTTCCCATTAATTGAACCTCACAGAGGCAGAACTTATCTTTCCAGGACGAGATTACTACAGCGGGGTGTCTTCCCGCTTGGGCCAACTTCGCTTGAATCCGGAGACCCATTTGGTTTATTCCCGGTTGAGCGAGTTTACCCGGCAGGTGAATCATTATTAGTTTACCCATTAATGGTTGATGTCTATGATTTTCCTAGTCCGGCAGGAGTATTACCAGGTGGGGAAGCATTGCGCAGGCGAACACCACAGGTGACTCCCAATGCAGCAGGCATCCGCGAATATGCTCCAGGTGATCCCTTAAACCGGATTCACTGGGTCAGCACAGCCAGAAGAAATCGCTTGATGACAAAAGAATTTGAGCTCGATCCACAGGCAGAAGTGTGGATCTTTCTGGATGCATCAAAAATGGGGCAGGCCTCACTACCTTATGCCTGGCCAAAAAAAACCAAGGATGATCTTTGGAAGCACAAGTTTGAATTTACACTCCCACCTTCAACAGAGGAGTATGGAGTAAGTGTTGCAGCTTCAATAGCCCGCTACTTCCTTCGCTTGGAACGCTCTGTAGGATTTGTCAGTTCGGGACAGATTTTAACCATGATACCCCCCGATCGTGGCGGACGACAGCTGGCTAAGATATTGGAATCGCTGGCGCTCTTGCGCGCTGAAAGTTTGCTACCCATCTGGGGGTTGGTAGATATCCAAGCTCAACATTTAGCGCGAGGAAGCACGATCGTGTTAATCACTCACTCAGTCGAACAAGAAGTTGTCCTGGCGACCGATTTCCTCGCAAGGCGCGGCTTGCGACCGGTGGTAGTGTTGATAGATGCAGGCTCTTTTAATGGTCCTGAAGGTACAGACGAAATAGCAGAGGGACTTAAATACATGAAAATCCCTTTGCGGGTTGTTCGCAGGGGCGCTGATCTGAGCAATGCTTTATCGATTGGGTATTGAATGGAGATACCATACGTGGCACAGACCAGCGATGTGATCATCGTTGGTGCAGGGATCAATGGAGAAAGCCTGGCTTTCCACCTAACACAGAAGGGGGGAATTGACTCTGTTTGATCTGGAAGATGATAATCCGATTGGCGAATCTCCAGATAGTGATAGCGATCATTCCAAACCTGGCTTTGTTGATCGAGCTATAGATCGGATCTGCAAGCGTATTCCTGGGATGGATAAGGGATCGTTGCACAGTTTACATGGCGGTTACGATGGCATCACACCAGATCAGAGGGCAATCATGGGCCAGGCTGGTCCGGAAGGTTTTTATCTGACCTGTGGGTTCAGCGGTACTGGTTATAAAATCGCTCCCGCAGTAGGTGCCTGCATGGCAGAATTAATTGTCGATGGAGAGGCCGAGACCGCTGATATCCAGCCGTTTAATCCAGAGCGTTTTTCAGAGGGGAATTTGTTAGCGGGAAAATACTCTTATGAGAGTATCTGGCGGTGAGCGGATACCTTTTAGAAATTCTTATATCCTAACCAGAGATTGATGCAAACTCGGGTGAAGCTGGTTTACCGCTCAGAGTCTGAACTATAGAAACCCCTCGTCTCTTAACCGGGATACGATGGCTGCAACAATCTTATAGCGATCCATCGTGTAAATGTGCAATCCAGGAACACCTGCTTTCAGCAAATCTTTACATTGTTGGTACGCGAATTCGATACCGAAGTTGAGTACAGCTTCTTTATCACCTTCTGGAAGTTCTCCCAATCCCTGGCGGATATCAGCTGTGAGAGTAGCTCCACACAACCTTGCTAAAGATTCCATCATCTTTTCACTGTAAATCGGCATCACGCCAGGCACAATCGGTATATCGATACCTAACCCTTGACAGCGGTCAAGGAATTCATAGAAGAACCGGTTGTCATAGGTATAGTTGGTGATAATGTATTCAGCGCCCTGATCCACTTTCAACTTTAAGTATTCCAAATCCTTCTCTTTTGATTCAGCTTCGATATGTCCCTCTGGATAAGCTGCCACACCCAGGCAGAAATCATATTTTGGGCGAATAAATTCCATCAAATTGGAGGCATGTTCAAAACTTTGCGGGTGAGGGGTAAATCCTTCGTCATCCCGTGGGATATCTCCTCGTGCAACCAGAATATTCTCGATCCCTAATTCCTGGTAGCTATTCAAGACGCCAGTGATATCTTCAGGTCCTAAACCATAACCCGCGAAGTAACCGATCGCTTCCAGCTTTTTCCCAACTATTAATTTCGCCAGCAGCTGGTACGATCCTTCTCGCGTTGAACCCCCCGCGCCAAAAGTCACAGAAGCGAAATCTGGTTTCAATCCTGCCAGAACGTCAATCGTTTTTTCCAAGCGTTCAGCTGCTTTTTCGGATCTGGGTGGGAATAATTCAAATGATATCGTCGGCTTATCGCTCTTTTTC
>DAOVCZ010000160.1 GCA_030669775.1 Chloroflexota bacterium
GCTGACTTTACAAAGGTATGGAACCCGGTCGGCGACGGCGTTGATCCTTTCCAGGGGGTAATCCACACCGGCTTCATGTGCCAGAGCTAACGTGTGCAGCACAGTGTTCGTACTGCCTCCCATGGCCATGTCCAGAGCAAAGGCGTCATCAATCGTCTGCGCGTTGACAACCTGGCGGGGAGTCAGGTCGTTTTCAACCAATGTCATGATCTGTTTCGCCGCCTGATCGGCCAGGGATTCTCTCTCCTGGCTCAGGGCGAGCGCAGTGCCGTTGTAGGGCAGCGCCAGACCCAAGACTTCCAGCAGGCAGTTCATTGAGTTAGCCGTGAAGAGACCAGAACATGAGCCACAGGATGGGCAGGCGTAATCCTCTAAGACCTTGAGGCGTTCTTCATCGATCGCTCCGGCTTTATATGCTCCAACGCCCTCAAAAACCGAGATCAGATCAACCACCTCACCAGCGGGAGTTTTTCCCGCGGCCATTGGACCGCCGGAGATAAATATGGCAGGGATATCAACTCGCAGCGCGGCCATGATCATGCCTGGCACGATTTTGTCACAGTTGGGAATGCAAACCATGCCATCAAACTGGTGAGCTTGGATCATGGTCTCAACACTGTCAGCGATCAATTCTCTCGAGGGCAGGCTGAATTTCATGCCCCCATGCCCCATGGCGATGCCATCGCCCACACCGATTGTGTTGAACTCAAATGGCACTCCACCAGCATCACGAACAGCTTGTTTAATACGCTGACCGAATTCCTGCAGGTGGATATGACCAGGGACGATATCCACATATGAGTTGACGATGGCGATGAAGGGTTTGGAAAAATCCTCATCCGTCAGCCCGGTCGCTTTTAGCAGCGCCCGGTGTGGGGCTCGCTCAAATCCTTTTTTTATCTGGTCTGATCGCATATTTATCACCTAATAAAAAAAGGACTGCCTGTTTTGGGCAGTCCCGGATAACGCTAGGGGGAAACTTTTGTGCTCGGCCTACACTCTGGTGGAGGCTCTGGCTGCCCAAAGGGGGAGTGGGTTCTCAATCCCAAGAATGAGAACCAAAATAATCGCAACCAGGATTAGGGCGAGCGCGCTAAAAGACATGATTAATAATTTTCCTTGCTAATTCAGCGTAGTTTACACATTATTTATATTCCTGTCTATTGGAAAACTTAACAAAAATAACCGCCATTTTTTGTGGTTTTTAACAAAATGGCGTAATCCCCTTTTCCGAAAGGGAAAAATCATTATTTTGGTTTGGGAGGGGTCAATTGGGGGTGTCTGAGCCCCAATTTAAGGTAGAGGCTTAATAAACTGTAAGGTGGATTCCCTCAATCCCAAGATAGTTTCAGCATGAAATATTGGGATCGAGGGGGATTTTCGGAGCAGCTCATCGGGGAGTTACGTGAGAACCACCTCGCATACGATATATATGTAAAGCCAGCTCCACAGCCAGTCGGGACTCGGGTTTGCCCAGATTTAATCCTGCGATCTCAGCGATCCGCTCCAGGCGGTAACTCAGCGTGTTGCGATGGATGAACAGTGCTTCAGCTGCTTGGGTCAGGTTCCCGTTATGCGTGAAGTAGACTTCCAGGGTCTGTAGGAGTTGCTGTCCACCATCATATGCCAGTAAGGGCCCCAGGATTTCCTCCTGAAAGGCGATCAGCTCCGGGTTGTGTTCGAACTGGAACAGCAGTCGGTAAACAGAAAGATCAGGAAAATAGAGAAATTTACGCTCATGGAAGCGGCGCGCCATTTCGAGCGCTTGTCCGGCTTGGCTGAAAGAGTCTCGCCAGGAAGGCAAATCAGCGGCTGGGTTTCCAACTCCACAGCGGATTGGCGTCTCTGGATACTCCTGGTGCCCTTGATCGATAACCGCCTGTCCAAATTCGAGAGCTAAGTCTGGTCTTGATGTACCAGGAGCCACTTCACAAAAACAGACGATCTCCACTCCCATTGGGCTAACAATGGCTTTCAGCTCCAGGCGGCCGATCTCTCCATTGGCGATCGTCTCCAGGCGTCGGCGGGATGGGGGTGAAGGAGAGTCCCAGGCGAAACGCAGGGCGGCATGCTCTTGGCTCAGATCTAAACCAACAGCCTCTGCCCACAGTTGTGAATCCCGTGGAGACAGATTTTCTTGGAGCAATACGGTCAGCAGGTCTCCTTTAAGCCGTTTCTCCACCTCCCGGATAGCTTTGGCACGCGACATTTCTACAGCACACACGCGCACTCCTTGTTCCGCCACCAGGTGATCGAGTACATCCAGCTCACCTGCCACACCGATCAGCGACAGGTATCCGCGGGCCACTTCTCCCACCGTGACCGGCATCACCAGGCGCGCCAAGCCTCCCGGAATATCTTGCGTGATGATCGTTGGTTGGCTTCCAGCCCGTTTGCGATCCAGTAGCGATTCAGGCAAGGATTTCAATGGTCCTAGCTGCCTGATGATATCATCCCAGATGGTTGACAGCGCTGAAGAGGCGCACTCCACCAGAATACGCCCACGCTTATCTTGGACCAGGATACCTTTTCCAGAGATATCAGCCATGGCTTTTACCAGGCCTTCCAAGCCTTGACCCTCAGCCTCAAGTTGAGAGAGCTGGGCGTGGATCCTCGCCCCGCGTTCGTGTATTACGGCACGTTGGTTGATCAATATTGTCAGCAGCAGTCGCTGGCTTTGTTTGAGGTCATGCTCTCCGGAGACCAGCGCAATTGGCAGGTTTGCCGGAAGGACTATGTCTGCTGGTGGTTTCTCACCAAGCATGAGTACAGCCAAGACTTCCTTCTTTTGTGCTTGCCTTAGTATTTTAGAACTGGATTGATCCGCTGGGAGCAGCATCACATCCCCGGCACAGGCTTCATTTAATGATATGGAGATCCAATTAACTAGATAATCTCTCGCCGGCTCTGACGAAAGCCAGGTGAAAGTTTCCGAAAAAGCCAGACGAGAGAGCTCTTTGAGGCTGGAAGCTTGTGCGTTCATAATCTTTTTTTGGGATTAACTCAGGTAAGAAATCCGGTGCTTACCAAATACTTCCCAGATAATAGCCTTAAATTATAGCATGCCAGTCACACCATTATCTCGCTACGGGTGCCTGATTGGATCGTCATCCCCACTGGCAACCTGGGCAATGTCAGCGCACTGGGCAAAGGCTTTGCGCTGATGAAAGATTTAGGTTTGATCGACCGCCTGCCGCGTATCGCCTGCG
This sequence comes from Chloroflexota bacterium, assembly GCA_030669775.1. Taxonomy (GTDB): domain Bacteria; phylum Chloroflexota; class Anaerolineae; order Anaerolineales; family UBA4823; genus PFL25. Next base: position 3,210 of record DAOVCZ010000160.1, read on the forward strand.
CACAGGCTGAAAATGCTAACCCATTTTATCTGAGCTATCAACGTGGCTTTCAAGCGTTAGAACCGGTCGGTGCGCAGCCAACCCTGGCCAGTGCCATCCAGATCGGCAATCCGGTCAGCTACGAACGGGCGGTGAAAACATTGCAGGCTTTCGATGGGGTGGTGGAGCAGGTCAGCGAGGACGAGCTGGCGAATGCGGCGGTGCGCGCCGACCGCACGGGTTTATACGCTTGCCCGCATACGGGTGTCGCGTTGGGGGCTTTATTTAAACTGCTCGATAAAGGTGTGATCCAGCGTGACCAGCGGGTGATTGTGATCTCCACCGCGCACGGATTGAAATTCTCGCGTTTCAAGGTTGATTACCACAACCAGCAGCTTGAATCAGTGGTGGAACAGTACCCCAATCCCCCGCTTGAGCTGTCGGCGGATTATGAGGTCGTACGGGGAAAGATTGATGAAGTGAGTCGGAACTAGACCATCTGATAGTCAATCCATTATTCAATTATCGAAGGTTTGTAAATTCAAATATTCCAATTGCAAGAAAATTAAGAAGGCGGTAAGAAGACGAAGATACGCTTGAAGATAAGCAAAGATATCTTCTATCTCGCTAGCAAAAGTGCTGGCTACCGAAATTTGTTCTCGAGCCAGTTTGGTTATCTACCTAATGATTAATCAACCCTTATTGTAGTGCTGATTTTATATGTGGATGTTTTTAGGTTGAGATACTGGTGATTAGAATAAGGATTTGATTAATCCCGCCAAGGACTGTTTTGAATTAATTCAGCCAGCCATGTTTCACATTGGCTGAGATGGTGCATAGGTTCTTCAATTGCATTATCACCAAATTGGGGGACAATCCATTCCAGGTACACCAGGCAGCGAAAAAATCTACCGACGTTTGCAACACGTTGAATGACTTGGAGATCTAAATCTGGCCAGAAATCCTGTACGGTGTTCCAATAAGTAACGATATCTACGAGCGAAATATCTTCAGCTGGACTCCCCCAGCCGGCTTTCTCCCAGTCGAAGGGTAGAAGCGTTATCCCATCCTGGGAGGTGCGAATCCCGACGTTTTTTGAGATAAAATCGCCATGCACCAGTGTTGGGGGCATTCCTTCACACACACTCGTTAATTGTTCCCAATTGGAGCTCAGATAATCGCAATGTGCAACTACCGCTTCCAATAACTGGAGATCCGCAGGTTCCAGAGCAGGATTGGTTATATTGGACAAGATCGTCTCGCGACCAACTTGGAGGAGCTTCAAATAATGATCGGGCAACCGAAGGGGAAGACGAGAAGCTGCAACATGGTTTGTGACAGATGTGTTCATAATCCCCAACCACTTCGCAGCGGCAACGCGGTGATCCATAATGTGGGGGTGATACTTTTCCCCGCTGACATCTTCGAGGAACAACCAACAGTACCCACTATTTTGCTCAAATATTGATCCATAGTAAAGCAGCATGGAAAGGGGTAGTTTAGGCAGTATCTCCTCATATATCGTACGCTCTACAAGAGCTGTGCTTTGCGGAGTTCTTTTGGCGATCACGTCTGATCCTGTATTCCCAACGCCAATAAGCCTTAATACAATTCTGCCGGGACTTGATTCCTCCACTACTTCGATCAGCTGTGGCACTATTAGTTCAGGCTGTAATCTCCGCCAGGCATTTACAACTGAATGTTCAAGCAGGTTCTTCTCCTGATCACGGTTCATGGCAAATTTGACACGCATAATCCTGTTCTGTTTGACTCTGTTTTCAAGTCGGATAAAAATTCATCGGTGGAGGCTTTTGGATAAAAATGCAGGGAGAAACCATGAGTATCATCTCAGTTTGTCCAATTAACCGCTTTAATTGCGGAATCAAGTACAGATGCGTAGACGTTGTAGTTGAAGAGGAGACCCTCGAGGTAGGTCTCTTTATCATCGAATTCCGGAAGGCCTTT
>DAOVCZ010000177.1 GCA_030669775.1 Chloroflexota bacterium
GGAGAGTGCTTTGAGGGTCGTTTTATCCTGGATGGTGATGAACGACCAGGGCTGGGTATTCTTAGAGGATTGTGCCCGTCTTCCGGCGTTCAGGATGGTGTCGATGATCTCCTCAGGAAGTGGTTGGTCTTTGAATTGGCGGACGGCACGTTTCATGCGGATGGCTTCGGAGACATTCATGTGTACCCTCTTCATTCAATCAGCAGAGTTGGTTTATCAAGATTATGTGGTCAATCAATATTATTTATGGAGATTACCTGTCAGACCTTTCGTAATTGGTATTGGATCAAGCTGCTTCAAGGGCGCAATAACTCTAATTTCTGGTAGAGACGGTCAAAATCCATGTTTTCTGCAAATATAGCTTCAAACTCGGCCAGTTTATCCGGTTGACCTAAACGGCTTTTTCCGAGGATTTGTTCAATGGCTTCTATGGCTTCCATGGTGTTTTCTCGCACCAGGAGGATTGCCACGCCAAAATCCTCGGCTTGTTTGACGATCAATGGGCTTGGTTGCAGGTTGCCGGTCAAGATCAGGCAGGTCGTCGATGTCTCTAGGGCAGCTAATTGGATATCCGTGCGGTCACCGCCAGTTATTACCGCTTTGTTCGTATACTCGCGGAAGCGATGCAGAGCGACATCAGCAGTCATCGCACCGACTGTAAGCGTTTCCACCATTGCTTCCAGGTCACTGCCCTCAGTGAGCACTTCCGCGCTCAAAACTTCGATTAATTCTGAAACAGTCAGGGCTGCCAGTTTGCGCTTCTCCGGGAGAGCACCGAGCACAGGGACGCCGCGCTTTTCCAGATACGGGATGGCTAATTTATGAATGAAATCTTCTGCTTCTTGTGGAACACGGTTGATCACCACCCCGCTCAGCAGGTCACCCAAGCGGACTTTGGCAGACAGGGTGTCATCCAGTACTCGAATATCAGAGCGGTATTTCACGGTCACCAGCACATGGCTGCTCAATTCTCGGGCGACATCCGGAGTAGGCAGCGAGACGGCGTGTCCTTCCCGCAAACTGGCTCCACCTTCAAGCAGCAGCACATCTTTCCCGCTGCCTATGGATTCAACTGCTGATTTTACCTGCTCCATTAAACCTGTTTCCCCTCCGACGCTGAGATGCTGAAGCAGGAATTCCGGGGTGACCACGACCGGTGAAAGCTGCCAGGGATCCACATCCAATCCTAATATCGCCTTCACAAACGTGGCATCTTCATCGGCGATCCGTCCGGACACTCGCCAGGGATGCAGGCTGAGTGGTTTAAGATAACCAACGCTGAAACCCTCCGCCTGGAAGCGTTTTCCCAATGCCAGACAAATCGCAGTTTTACCAGAATACCTTTCAAGAGAGGTGACATAAATAGATTTCACAGACATTCTCCTTACTTGCTGAGGACCAAACGCATGTCGATTGCTATAGCGCCCTGGCCCTGGGGATAAACCATAAGCGGGTTGATGTCCAGTTCAACGATCTCGGGGAAATCCTGGACCAGCTGACCGATCCGCAACAAGGTATCCACGATGGCAGCTTTGTCCACTGGCGGCTCGCCGCGCACCCCGTCTAAAATTGCGTGAGCTCGGATCTCGGTCAACATCTTTTCCGCTGATTGCACTGAGAATGGGGCGATGCGGAAGGTGACATCTTTCAGCGTCTCGACATATATGCCGCCGAGACCGAAGGTGACTAAAGGTCCAAACTGCGGATCGCGATTCATACCAACCAATACTTCCTGGCCGCCAGCAGGCACCATTTGCTGGACCAGGCAGCCCCACAGGTGGGCTTGAGGCAGGTAACGCTGGGCGCGGTATACCATCAGCTCGTAGGCATCTCGCAACTGCTCAGTGTTGCTGAGTCCAACTTTGACGCCGCCAACATCGGTCTTGTGCAGGATATCAGGTGAGGCGATCTTCAGTACGACCGGGTAACCAATCTGGTTGGCAATCTCGACCGCCTCGTCAGGAGTTGCTGCGATCTCAGATTGTGGGATTTGGAGACCGTATGCCGTTAATATCTGGCGGGCTTCAGAGTCGCCAATCGAGAGGCGTCTCTGCTCACGGACTTGATCGAACACTTGTTGAGTTTGATGTCGATCGACATCAAACTCAACATACTCCGGGGTTGGGCGCAAGAGCACCTGGCGGTAATCCGACATGCCTTTAAAAGCCAGGGCCGCCCGTTCAGGAAATGGATAATTGGGGACCCGGTAAGTCTCAAGACGGGCCACGCCGGTCTTAACCTGCGCTTCTCCCATGAAGCAGGTGATAATTGGTTTATCGATTGTTTTCGAAAGCCTGCCAATCTCATCCGCGGTGGCTTCAATTTCGGTCATTGCCTGGGGGGTCAGCACCACCAAAAGACCATCTACGTTCGGATCAGCAACGACGGTTTGCAACGCATGGTTGTAGCGATCAGCCAGTGCATCCCCCAGGACATCAACTGGGTTGGCTGCACTTGCTGCATCTGGCAGGTATTGTGCCAGAGTCGTTATTGTCTCATTCTCGAAGCGAGCCAGGGATAAACCTGAACGTTCAAGGGCATCTGTAGCCAAAATTCCTGGACCACCGGCATTGGTGATGATCGCAATCCGATCACCTTGCAGGAGAGGCTGGTATCCAAGCGCCAGGGCGACATCAAACAAAGATTGCATCGATTCTGCACGCAGTACACCGGCTTGTAGAAACGCAGCATGGTAAGCCTGCTCGGAACCCGCTAAAGACCCTGTGTGTGAGGAAACAGCACGTGAACCAGATTGGGTAACGCCTGACTTAATCGCAACCACTGGTTTTTTAGCTGTCACCTGCCTGGCGGTGTTGATAAACTCCTGGCCATTCGACATCCCCTCACTGTAGATCATGATCACTCTTGTATGTGGGTCATCTTCCCAGGCTTTTAACAAATCGATCTCGTCTACATCCGCTTTGTTGCCCAAGCTGACAAATTTCGATAATCCCAGGCGACCGGCCAGGGAGATATCCAGGACCGCAGTGCCTAACGCTCCTGACTGAGACATGAAAGCCATGGGTCCACTGGGCGGGGTGCCGGCGGAGAAAGAAGCGTTGAGCGGTGTAAAGGTATCGATCACGCCTAAGCAGTTCGGTCCGATCACCCGAATACCGTATTGGTTGGCGATCTCGATCAGTTCCAATTCTCGCTCTAGTCCTTCTTTACCAGCCTCTCGAAAGCCAGCACTGATCACGATCACGGCCGGGATACCTTTTTCACCACAGGTGCGCAGGGCTTCTGGGACATACTTGTATGGGATCACGATCACTGCCAGGTCAATTGAACCCGGGACCTCCTGCACTGTTGGGTATGCTTGCAGACCGAGGATCTCTTTCGCGGTTGGATTCACAGGATAGACTTTACCTACCTTGGCGTAACCCCCTGCCACCAGATTCTCGAGCACCGCGTAACCCAATTTCTTGGGATTGGTAGATGCGCCGATAACGGCTACTGTGTTGGGATTGAAGAATTCTTTCAGACTCATATGGATTATTGACTTGTAATGGTGATTAAAACGACCGTTTGTCGGTTGAGTGGATTTGAGGTCAGGGTCACGGTGGCTACCCGCTCTGGTTTGAAAAACTTCAATACCGCTGCCTCGGCCAAGATCGAGTTTTCGTCGGTTACGTCTGTCCAACCTAGTTCAGGCATTAAGTTCTGATAAAAATCAACCACTAATGGCAGATCAAGAGCCACAAAATATGAAACAGTGGATTGATTGGTGAATAGATTGGTTACTTCTCCTATGGTGATGATGGGGATATCATCTGGAGGGGGAGCAGGGTAAAGATATTGGGTTGCGACTGCCTGAAAGGTAGGCAATAATTCGCTTGATCCCTGGGTGATTAAAGCTTCAACCGTCTGTAGATAACCTTCTTCGTAGGCTTGGGTGGCGAATGCTTGACCAGTGGCGACAACCGCGGGTCCCTGTTCAGTGGCAATTGCCCGCGCAGTACCAAATATCTCGCTTTCACCGAGCTGGGTGGCGATACCTTTGGCCTGGGTGATGATCTGATCAGCCTGGGTGGCGATCGCACCTGCGGTGCTGCGAGCTTCATCATAATCTCGGCTGATCGCTGAGAGGGATTCACATGCCAGGCTAAAGCCAACTAGTATGGTCAGCGCCCAGAGAATTTTAATTCGATTTTTATACATCAACTACTTTCACTTCCTCAGAGATCAGATTTTCGTTAATCATGAATTCTGAATTATAAGATATTGCAGCTTGATAGAACCCTGTTACCCAGCAAGCTGCGGGAGAACTTTCTGGGCGATGGTTTCGATACCATCGAGATCATCAAGATCTATCCATTGCAGCATGACCCGTTGGACACCTGCCTGGGCCAGCTGGTTGAGCTGTTCGACCATTTGATCAGCTGTGCCGATAATAACGCCTCGCTGTCGCAGGTCATCTGTGGTGCGCTCACCACCAGTGCGGGCTGCGATGCGTTCCTGTAGTTGTGCTTCATCGTTGGCGAAGATACAACCTACCATCATCGAACGACGCACCTCATCGGGTTGTCGTGACTGGTCAGCAAGCAATCCATCCAGGTATTGGTTGAGCTCCGTGAACTTTTCAGGCGTGATCATCAGAGCGTTCCATTCCTGGGCATAACGCGCTGTGAGAGGTAAAGTACGCCTGAGCCCGT
>DAOVCZ010000051.1 GCA_030669775.1 Chloroflexota bacterium
GGGTGAGTTAGAAATTTGCATGATCAAGGAGAATAATTAAATGAGTGAAAAAATACAACAAGCTGAATTGATCTCTCCCTATGGAGGGAAACTTGTCGACCTGGTTGTGAAGGGTGAGGAATATGAGGAACTGCTTGAAAAATCGAGCCGCTTACCCTCGATCCAAATATCTCAGCGGGCTCTATGTGATCTGGAGTTATTAGCAACAGGAGCCTTTTCCCCATTAGACCGTTTTATGGGGAAGGCGGACTATGAGCGTGTGCTCACTGAGATGCGATTAACAAATGGGATGTTGTTCCCAATCCCAGTTACTTTACCGGTGGACGAGGATTCTCTATCCACTTGGGGTGAGCAAATCACATTAAGCGATTCGCGCAACAATACGATCGCGGTGATGCAAATGGAAGAGGTTTATCACTGGGATGAATTGCGTGAGGCTAGGCTTGCCCTGGGCACAACGGACCCACGTCATCCGCTTGTTTCTGAAATGAACACCTGGGGGAATGTCTACATATCGGGCGCATTAAAAGTGATTGACCTGCCAAAGTACCATGATTTTAGAGAGCTGCGCAAGACACCTGCACAGGTTCGTGAGCAGCTTTCATCTCTGGGCTATGACAAAGTGGTTGCCTTTCAAACACGGAATCCACTGCACCGTATTCATGAAGAGTTGACGAAAAGGGCTGCGGATCAAGTCAGCGGCAGCTTATTGATCCACCCGGTTGTTGGTTTGACTAAACCAGGAGATGTAGATCATTACACTCGCGTCCGGGTTTACCGCACTTTGGTTGAAAATTATTTCGATCCCCAGCGGACTATTCTGAGCCTGTTGCCCCTTGCCATGCGCATGGCAGGTCCACGCGAAGCTCTTTGGCATGCTATCATCCGCCGCAATTACGGCGCAACCCACTTCATTATCGGTCGCGATCACGCAGGTCCTGGTAAAGATAGCAATGGGAATCCATTTTTTGGTCCCTACGAAGCACAAATGATGTTGGGTCAGTATGGTGAGGAAATCGGTGTCCAACCGATTGAGTTCAAAGAGCTGGTTTATCTGGCGGATGAGGAACGTTATGAGGAGAGTTCGAAAATCCCGGAGAATGCTCGAATTTTCTCGATTTCTGGCACCCAGGCGCGTGAAGACTACCTGGCGAAAGGAGAACTGCTCCCGGATTGGTTTACCCGTCAGGAAACAGCTGAGATCCTTCGAAAAATGTATCCGCCTAGACATGAACAGGGAATGTGCCTGTGGTTTACCGGTTTAAGCGGATCGGGCAAATCAACGACTGCTGAGATCCTGACCTCATTACTTCTCGAGCGTGGTCGCCAGGTGACATTATTGGATGGGGATGTGGTGCGAACCCATCTCTCAAAGGGTCTTGGATTCAGCCGTGAAGACCGGGACACCAATATTCTGAGGATTGGCTTCGTAGCTGGAGAGATAGCACGGCAGGGAGGCATCGTCATCGCAGCCGCCATTAGCCCATATCGAACCACACGCAATGAAGTGCGTAAGATGGTCGGGGAGGAAAGATTCATCGAGATCTTTGTCGATACCCCGATTGAAGTTTGTGAAGAGCGTGATACCAAGGGATTGTACGCCCGCGCTCGCCGGGGGCAGATCAAGGGGTTCACCGGTGTCGATGACCCATATGAAGTTCCCGTTGATCCTGAGATAACACTTGACACAGTGGATTTCTTACCGGAGGAAAATTCGCGTAAAATTGTTGAGTTCTTGGAAGCGCGTGGATTTCTTCTCCCAGATGGGACCAACGGCAATTCTATTCCCCAAGGAGAAGAGCTCCAACCAGAGATGGCTGAATCAACTGAGGCGTAAGGAAGAGATGGAAAAATTACCTCAGCTATTCGACCTGACGGGCCGCGTGGCAGTGGTAACCGGCGGCGCTGGATTATTGGGGGGTGAGTTCTGTCGGACCTTAATGGGAGCTGGTGCTTATACAGTTATTGCTGATATCGACGAGGCAGCAGCAAAAGATACCGCTGCATCTTTGAACGAGCTGCAATTCAATAAACGAGTTCGATCCAAGGAAACATCTCAGCGAGCATTGGGGATTCAGACAGATATCTCATCTAAAGAATCAGTGCAACAGATGGTTGCGAAAACGCTGTCCGTGCATAACCGGTTGGATATCCTGGTTAATGGCGCCGCTTTGGATCCCAAGTTTGATCATCAGCGAGAGACGAACCTGGAAGAAGATGAACAAGCACATAGGCTAGTCGATCCACTCTCGATTAATTTTGAGGATTACCCATTAGACCTTTGGAATCAGGCATTGGAGGTCAATCTGACAGGAATGTTCTTGTGCTGCCAGGCAGCTGGAAAGCAGATGGTTGAGCAAGGTAGAGGGGTAATCATTAATGTTTCTTCAATTTACGGTCTCGTCGGACCTGACCAACGAATTTACCAGAAACAAGGTGAACCACCTCAGTATAAACCTGCTCATTATTCAGTTACCAAGGCCGGGGTAGTCGGTTTGACCAGCTATCTGGCTACATATTACGCAGGAAAAGGTATCCGGGTGAATGCATTGACTCCAGGAGGTGTCTATAATGATCATGACGATACCTTTCTGGAAGCGTATTCAGCCCGATCTGTGATGGGTCGCATGGCTGAAAAAAATGAGATGAACGGCGCTTTGCTGTTTCTTGCTTCCGATGCTTCATCATACATGACTGGTGGAAATCTGGTCGTCGATGGAGGGTGGACTGCCTGGTGAATGCGGCCAAGGTCTTGGCGATCATTCCTGCCCGGGGGGGCTCAAAAAGTATTCCCCGAAAAAACATCCGTGATTTTGCGGGTTACCCTTTAATTGCCTATAGTATCTCCGCTGGTCTCACAGCAGAGACTATCAGCAGAGTAATTGTTTCCACTGATGATGAGGAGATCGCTGCAATCTCCAGGGACTATGGGGCAGAGGTTCCTTTTAGCAGACCTGAAAATTTTTCCAGGGATGACACCCCGGATTTGCCAGTCTTCCAACATGCTTTGGATTGGCTAAAATCAAATGAGGGTTATCAACCTGAGATCATCGTGCAACTACGTCCCACTTCCCCCTTACGCAGAACAGTACATATCAACCAGGCAGTCTGGGGATTGTTGGAGCACCCAGATGCTGACTCCATTCGCACAGTCTGCACACCTTTCCAAAATCCATACAAAATGTGGAGAATCGAAGCGAATGGATTTATGCAACCAATAATCGCCAGCGATTTAACAGAACCTTACAATTTGCCGCGCCAGTCCCTCCCTGAGATCTACTGGCAAACCGGGTATGTTGACGCAGCCTGGGCTGACACGATTTTGGGTAAAAACTCGATGACTGGTGAGCGTATTTTTCCTTTGGTTATCGGTGCAGAAGAGTGGATTGATATTGACTCTCCAGATGATTGGAGACGAGCAGAACGCTTGTTGGAAAGTGGAGAGATTAATCTGGGGGATTTGGGTTTCGAGATTACAAAATAACTCGGTAGCAGCTATCAGGTTTAATAAAATTTACATATCCTGGATTGCATAACTTGGTTTTATTCATTTGAAGATTTTGTAATGCTGCAATTTAACGATTGGAGGATATTATGTCCGTGGTCAAAATAGGTGACCGGTTAGTAGGTGACGATCAACCGACATACATCATTGCGGAAATCGGGGTCAATCACAACGGCATCCTTCCCTTAGCCATCGAGTTGATCGATGCTGCGATCTCTGCGGGTGCGGATGCTGTAAAGTTTCAAAAACGGAAATTGGATCAGCTGTATGCTCAAAAATACCTTGATAACGCCAACTCAGGTGAAAAAACGCTGCGCTATCTTCTTCCGATATTACAAAGGGTGGAGCTGGCGGACGAGGCTTATTTTGAGATCGTCGAATATTGCCAGCGTAAAGGTATCACCTTTTTGTGCTCAGCTTTTGACATACAAAGTGCGGATTTCGTCGATCAACTCGGTGTTCCAGCGTTTAAAGTCGCCTCCGCAGATATGACCAATTTGCCATTACTCGATCACCTGATTGGAAAAAATAAACCTTTGATCATATCGACAGGCATGTCAAATATGGATGAGGTCGAGTTCAGTGTAAATTTCTTAAAAGAGCGGGATGCCGAATTCATCCTGTTGCACTGCAATAGCACCTACCCAGCAGCTTTCGAAGATATCAACTTGCGTTTCATGGATCGATTGCGGAAATTTGGGGTACCAGTTGGCTATTCTGGCCACGAACGCGGTATTGCTGTGTCGACGGTAGCCTCTGCTATGGGTGCTTGTATCATCGAAAGGCATATCACTCTTGATCGCACAATGGATGGGCCAGATCATGCCGCAAGTTTAGAACCGCATGGCTTCAAGAAAATGGTTCGGGATATCCAACAGATCAATTCAGCGTTGGGTACCGGTGAAGAGAAATTTATCTCCCGTGGGGAAATACTAAATCGAGAAGTCTTGGGTAAGAGTTTATTGGCAACCCGTAGAATTGAGCCCGGTGAGAAAATCACACAGGATATGGTTACCGTGAAAGGTCCTGCGCTTGGTCTCTCCCCGCAAAGATACCCTGAATTGATCGGGCGTACATCCACCCGAGTGATTGAAGTAGATGAACCATTTACAGATCGGGATTTGGGATTCAATATTGAGCTCGATGTAGAACATACTCTACCTCTCGAGTGGGGTTTTACTGTCCGTTTTCGAGATTTCGAAGAGACGTTGAACTATCAACCATGGATGCTTGAGTTTCATTTTACTGACCAGGACCTGGATGAACATTACCCTGGTCAGGACCATGATATTAAACTTGTTGTCCATGCCCCGGAATTCTTTGAACGCACGCTTGTTGATCTTTGCTCCCAGGATGATCGCCAGAGGGGACAGTCTGTTGAGTTAATCCAAAAGTCGATCAACTTGACTCGGGAAATGGCTCCCCATTTCAAGGGCAAGCCGAAAGTTATCGTCCATACGGGCGGTATGAGCCTGGATAATCCCATTGAGAATCGAAATGAGTTATATGATAATTTGCGAACCTCCGTTAATGATTTGGATTACGAAGGTGTAGAGCTGCTCTTAGAAAATCTCCCACCTCGTCCATGGTACTTCGGGGGTCAGTGGTTGACTAATGCTTTCATGGATGCTTATGAGATTCGGGATTTCATTGAACCATTGGGATTGGATATGTGTTTTGACACTTCTCACGCCAAGCTATACTGCAACTGGGCGCATGTTGATTTCTATGAACAAGTCAAGGTATTGCTGCCATACATCCGCCACCTGCATCTGTCCGATGGCGCTGGATTGGATGGTGAAGGATTGCAGATTGGGGAAGGTACCATCGACTGGGTGCGTTTCTTTGAGGTGATTGGAGCGGGACGTCCAGATGCTTACCAGGGTACGATGATCCCCGAAATCTGGCGTGGGCACCAACGTGGAAATGAGGGATTTGTGATCGCCATCCGCCGATTGTCTGAGGCTTACTTTGAAGCAGAAAAAAGGTAAAGGTCTGCTTATATTAAATTATTAATGGAAAATCGCAGCCTCATTTCTCGAATTGAAACCAAACAAGCGGATTGGAAGCGTGATTGGCGTATGTACCAGCTCAATCGGCAGGTTGTCAATAATACGCACCCGAAACCGGATAAACCAACGGTGGCTTTTTTTGTTGCCTCGACGAGATTGACAGGGATAAGTTTAAATGCAGCATTTTCCTACCTGACAGCCTGCGGATTACAAGTTGCTGATGTTCCAGTTGTATATTTTGCCTGCCAGGCTGGAATGAGTAGATGTGTATTAGGAACAAATTGGCAGGATCCATCCCAACCACCACCTTGTTCAGCGTGTATTTCTCAATCCAGACGCTTGTTTGCCCACGCGCCGACAGTTGATTTTACTTACCAGGAAGATGAGATCCTAAGAAAATCGGTTGAAAAACTAGATGTTTCTGAGCTTAGCAAGTTTGTCTACCAATCAACGCAGGAAATGGATGTAGTTGATGATATCCCTTTGGGGAAGTTAGTCTTACCTTCTCTCCGTTGGGCAAACCGGTTGCACAGCTTGCCAGATGATGAACCAACCAGATTTCTGTTCCGCGAATATATTTTATCCGCCTGGCACGTAGCAGTTGAGTTTGCCAGGTTCTTAGAACAGACGGAACCCGATGTTGTTGTGGTGTTCAATGGAGTTCTCTACCCCGAAGCAACAGTACGCTGGCTTGCACAACAGCGTGGACTGCGGGTGATCACGCATGAGGTAGGGTTTAAACCCTTCTCGGCTTTTTTTACGGACCAGCAAGCGACAGCTTATCCAATTGATATTCCAGATGGATATGAGCTGACAAGTGAGCAGAACGCCTCCTTGGATGAATACTTAGAACAGCGTTTCAAAGGTAATTTCACGATGGCAGGAATTCAATTCTGGCCTGAGATGCGCCAGACGGATGAAGATTTCATCCAGAAAGCGAACCAATTCGACCAGATCGTTTCTGTATTTACCAATGTGATTTTCGATACAAGCCAGATTCATGCCAACTCGGTGTTCTCCAGTATGTTCGCCTGGTTGGATCTGGTGGATGAGATTATCAACAATCATCCCGAGACACTATTCGTGATCCGGGCACATCCAGATGAATTACGCAAAGGGAAGCAAAGCCGGGAGAGTGTTCCGGAATGGATCATTCGAAAAGAGGTTGACAAGTATAGCAATGTGATTTTTGTCAACCCGAACGAGTATCTAAGTTCATATGATTTAATCCAACGTTCGAAATTTGTCATGGTTTACAACTCATCCATTGGTTTAGAGGCGGCCTTGATGGGTGAGGCAGTTTTGTGTGGTGGAAAAGCACGTTATACACAATACGATACTGTCTTTTTCCCTGCTTCGCCAGAGGAATATCGCTCGAAGGCTGAGCAGTTCATCTCAACCGACAAGATAATAGAGATCCCAGGAGAATATCTGCTCAATGCTAGACGTTTCATGTATTTCCAGCTCTTCAAAGCATCATTACCCTTCGACGAATTCCTGGAAGAGCATACCCGTCCGGGTTATGTGCGATTGAAATCGATCAGTTGGCGCCAACTCAAGACAGAAAACTCGTCGACAATGCAGACTTTGATTAATGGAATTATCCACGATCAACCTTTCTTATTAGGGGACCAGAAAAATTATGCTTGACAAGATCGAGATTCTGCCTGTTTCCTTGCTTGAGAGTGAGAGCGTCAAGGTAGGTGAGCTAAAGAAACTGGCCAGCAGCTTGAAGCTTGAATTCGGTTGGCATTACCTGCTCGATATCACCTGGATTCTTCGCCAGCTCGACGGGATTGAGAGCAAAAGCATTATTGACGCTGGCGCAGGGACTGGTGTGATGCAATGGTATTTGGCTGAAAATGGAGCCAGGGTGATCAGTGTCGATCGGGAAAGCCGGGCAGATTTACCACCCAGATTCCGACGACGGTTTAGGGTGCAAGGGTTGCGCGCGGATGATCTGGCCGCCGATTATGCCTCAGTAAGGGGAATGGAAGGGATTAACCACAGGACAATAAAAGCACAGACGGCCGATATTGTCGACCTTTTGAAATATAAAGTCAATAAACTATCTAACAATAAGGGTGATAGGAAGTCAGGTCAGGTCATTATCTACAACCAGGACCTGGTAAACCTGGTAGATATCGCTGATGATTCGATTGATGCGATCGTTGCAATTTCATCGCTTGAGCACAACTCCCCAGAAGGTCTGGGACGGGTTGTTGCTGAATTGATGCGGGTACTGAAACCTGGTTGCGCCTTGCTGGCAACACTCGGTGCGGCCAGAGACAGTGACTGGTATCACGAACCTTCAAAAGGTTGGTGTTACAGCGAAGGGACCTTACGCAAGATATTTCACATCTCCAGTGAAGTATCATCTAATTACGACCAGTATGATCAACTCTTTGTCGAACTCCAGAGCAGTAAAGAACTCCGGGAAAACCTCGCTTCTTTCTATTACCGTTCGGGGGATAATGGCATGCCGTGGGGTAAATGGGCTCCAGAATACCAGCCGGTAGGTATTTGTAAGATCAAGGGAGATATCTAAATTGGAAGCCAACCTGGATCGGGTAGATGGTGATAATTCTATAAAACACTTGCTTAAATTGGGTCGCTGGCGAGCCAGGAGGTTTGCCACCGCAGTTCGTTGGCGGAATGGCAGCCAAGCGGAAGTTCCGGCTGTTCTTGGAAACGCGATGCCTAAATCCGGTTCACACCTGATTATCCAGGTCTTACAGGGATTAACCAAGATTGGCCCGTTCGTCAATCCAGGATTTCCACCGGTCAACCGAACAGAAGATAACCGACAAGTTTCGGATGAAGGCATCCTGAAGGTTCTATCGCAGATGAAGCCTGGTGATATCGGTTACGGGTATTTAGAAGCCAAGAAAATCTTTGTCCAGGCTTTGACCAGACCTGGGATGGCTTCTGTGTTTGTATACCGTGATCCTAGAGATATGATTGTCTCGCATGTTTTCTATGCCACCGAAATGTTTCAAGACCACGGGATGCACCGCTATTACACGGAAAACTTGAGCACCATGGAAGAGCGCATCAACGCAGCTATTGGTGGTGTGACTGAAAATGGATTTGAGTTGAAAAGTGTCCGGGCAAGGTATGATGCTTATAAAGGTTGGCTATCCCAACCCGAGGTTTTGTGTATTCGTTTTGAAGATTTGAGATTGGATCAAGATGAGGCGTTCAATCGAATTTTAGATTATCTGGAAGAGAAAGGATTTCAATCTATAATCGCTCGCCAACGTGCGATCGATATACTGGGTGATGCAATAGCCCCGCAAAAATCTGGGACATTTCGCAAAGGGAAACCAGGTAGCTGGCGGGAGCATTTCACTCAAAAGAATGTTGACTTTTTCAAACAGTCAACTGGAGATCTATTGGTTGAACTTGGTTATGAAAAGAAGGATGATTGGTCGATTGATCGCATCTAGTAAATGACTGCGGTAAATTGTTCAATCGTTGTAAGAGCGTTCAATGAGGAGAAGCATATTGGACGCCTGTTCACTGGCATCAACCAGCAAAACTGGAAAGATATTGAGGTGATTTTGGTTGACTCTGGCTCTTCTGATGCAACCATTGAAATCGCTTCAAGCAAAGATTGGGCTTTTCCTGTCAGGGTTGTGGAAATTGAACCTGAGTCATTTTCTGTTGGACGTTCATTAAATCTTGGCATCAAAGAAGCTCAAGGTGACATCATCGTGATCGCCAGTGCCCATGTCTATCCGGTATATCCAGATTGGTTGGAAAGGTTGATTACACCATTTGGAGACTCACAGGTAGGATTGACTTATGGAAAACAGCGAGGCAATACTACCACCCATTTCTCGGAGCACCAGATTTTCGCTCGATGGTTCCCAGATGGTTCTAAGACTCAGGAATCCAATCCTTTTTGCAATAATGCAAATGCGGCGATCCGTAAAAGCTTATGGATGGAACATCAATACGACGAAACTCTCTCTGGTCTTGAGGATCTGGAGTGGGCGCACTGGGCAATTGAACAAGGATATGAAGTTTCATATGTAGCAGAAGCTGAGATCAAACATGTCCATGAAGATACACCGAGGGGGATTTATAACCGCTACCGGCGTGAGGCGATGGCATTTAAGAGAATATTTCCCCAAGAAACATTCAACTTTCGGGATTTTATCCGTTTATTCTTCCGGAATGCAGTCAGTGATTCCTCCGTCGCAATTCGTGAGAATCAATTCCTCGGCGAAATTGGCAATATCATCTGGTTCAGGTTGATGCAGTTTTGGGGAACTTATCAAGGTTACAGACAAAGTGGTCCTCTCACCTGGGAGCTCCGGCAAACATTTTACTACCCCAGTGGCACGCAAGCTAAGCCAAAGTTGCAATTAAGGGATGTGAAGCCAATTCAATACAACGAATAATCTTAGTTATGAAA
>DAOVCZ010000144.1 GCA_030669775.1 Chloroflexota bacterium
GAGCATTGACTTTGTTTATCTCAAAAGGGTAACCGGGCTTTCATGGGGGAACTTGTCGACGCATTTGACCAAGCTGGAAGATGCCGGTTATGTAACTATAAAGAAGTCTTTCCAGGATAAAAAGCCCCACACGATGATCCAACTCACCGATGCGGGACGGGAGGCCTTCCGGAATTATAAAGACGAAATGCAGCAGGTTCTTGGAAATTTACCGGATTGAGTGTTGGGAAACTGATGAACTGGTCCAGTCAAATCGACTGGACCGGTTTTTTGTGAGGCGCTATTGAAGGAATCGTGGAATGCAGATATGAATCGAGGTGGGGGAGAGCTTTATGGAAAAAGGATGTCGACTGCAAGGCGAGCCAGAATAGACCCAAGCGGGATGAAAACCGAGAAGAAAAGTGTGCGCAGCATGGTGACATTATAAGGCCAAGTTCGCGCTGCGAGCAGACGCTGTTCATAAGCAACCAGGGCATTGATCTCGGTGGGCAGCTGACTGGACTCCTGATTCTGATCCAGGCGCATTACAAGGTCACGGCAGGCGCTGTTGATGCGAGCCTGGACAGGCTGCAGCTCGCGTGTCTTCTCTGCAGCCAATAAGCGGTGAGTGGGGCGCATGCTAAGGAAGAAAATCAGCACAATGAAGATGACAAAAAAAATATTAGTGACCCAAAACTCTGGCGAAGAAATATTTGCGTCCTGGTAAGTGAAGAGAAAACTTAAAGTGATACCGCCGATAAAGACCAGGGCCAGCAGCAGACTCTGGCGACCGACCGCCTCGAATGGTTCTGGATTTAAGATGTCGATCTGCAGGGGTTGGCGATGCAGGGCTGCATTAACGCGCGTGCTGGAAACGGCAATGAAGATCGTCCAAGCCAATATGCCATACATCAGGCTTGTTGAAATTAGCCAGTAGATCGTCAACCAGGTGATTCCCTGGTCGAACCCAGTCGCCAACACGGAAACGAACCCCAAAAGAACGCCGATGGCGAAGGCGATCAATTCGTGACTTGGTTTTATGTGTGAAGCATCATAGAGCATTTGATCGAATTCATCTTCATCGAGATCGACGAGGGGTCTGAGCGCTTCAATCACATTCTCACCCATCTTTGCCATCAGTGGGGAGACGAGCCAGATGTAAATGATGATGGTGGGGGCGAGTAAGAACACCCGCCATTCGCCCCGATTTAGGAAACGATCAACATCCCCGCCCAGATATGCCGCAGCAAAGGGAATCAGGAGCAGAACCAGGCTGACTGTGATTGTGACCCAAAGCGGTCGTGGTCGGCTGAAGAAGCGGTCAAACAGGGAGGTGGGTTGATCCATGAGGGAAATCGTTTTATTGATTTTTTGTTACATGATCTGGTGATTTAATCCCGCGATCAAAGTATAGGGGATTGTCATTGGCTCGTCAATCATGATTATGAAGAACAATATTACCTTCAGGCTAGATGTTTGTGCACAATCAAGAAATAAGAAAATAATTTTCAGAAATATGAAATGAGAATGTAACATAAAAGACACGGGTTCGTTAATTTATATACAGTTGGGTGGGAAGCTTTGTTAAAGTTTCCCCCACGAAGTACGAAAACGCCTGCAAATACTGATCTGATAACTGATGCATGCCTGGATTGATCTAATTCAATCTAACTCTATGAAGGAAATTAGGAGTAAACCCTTCTTGACGCTATTCGCATCTCAAGTGGAGTCAGATGTATTTCCAGGGCTGTCAGATTTGGTTGGAGTTGGATTGATCAGCTCACTTGTACTCCACTCAGGAGCAACGAACTTTGAGTAAAAGCGCGCGGTTTTTCATCGGTGCAATCTTACTTGGCGGGCTGTTTGTGGCTTTCCAGGCATGGGTAGTGTTCGATCCAGCGGAAATCGAATGGATCAATTTTCTCCTGCTGGCCACTCTGGCGACCGGGACACAACTGCTTAAATCCGAAGCGCCATACTACCAGGTATATCATCCAAGCCTGGTGTTCTTCTTCGCAGGAATTTTAATTTTACAGCCAGCAGGATTTGTACTGTTGGTCGTGATCGCCCATATAGCTGAATGGGTGAAGGAAAGATTGGTGAGCCAGGAAGGCTTACGTGAATGGTTTCTGCAGCCCTTTAATGCCGGGATGCATATTATTGTGGGCGCGCTGGCTCGACTGCTCTACTTAGCGATCAACCCCAATTATGAAGAGATTGGCACGCTTTATGCACTGGTAGGGGCGGGGGTAGTTGCCTGCGTCTACGTTGCCCTCAACCATCTGATGGTAGGAGAAGCAGTGGTCCTTACACGCGGCATACCCTGGAGAGAAACCGGTGTACTGGATATCGAGAATCTGGCTACAGATTTCGTTTTGGCGATGTTTGGCTACGTATCAGCGGCTTTGATGACCTTGAACGCCTGGTTGATCCTGCCGGCGATCGCTCCTTTGTATTTAATTAACCGTTCTCTAGCGGTACCAGAATTGAAACATCGCGCTGAGTCGGATCCCAAGACCGGTTTATGGAACGGCAGGTATTTCATGCAATCACTTGAGCAGGAATTGAGCCGCTCTATGCGCTACGACCGTCCCTTGACGGTTGTCCTGGCGGACCTGGATTACCTGCGGGAGATCAACAATAAATACGGTCACCTAGCAGGCGATGCGGTATTGACAGGGGTGGCGGAAATCTTGCGGAAGTATTTCCGTGATTATGATGTTGTAGCCCGTTTCGGGGGTGAGGAATTTGCCATTCTACTGCCTGAGACGGAGCCCGAAAACGCCCTTCCGCGAATCGAAAAAGTGAGAGCAGCGATTGAAAAAACGGCTCTTGAAGCACCAGTAATTGACAAAACATTAAACATCACGATGAGTTTTGGGCTTGCTGGGATCGATAAGGAACAACCAACCGCTCAAGGGATCATTCACTGCGCAGACCTGGCGATGTATGCAGCCAAGGATGGTGGACGCAACCAAATCCGGATTTATTCATCTGATTTAGCTGGTTTGGGTGGCAGACCAGGAATCGACGAACGCATGCTTAATGGATGATCTCAAGCGTATTAGCTTGCACGCCTGTTAGTACCAGAGTACTAGTTCTATTGCTACAATAATAATTACTGAAAAAATCCTTTGTTGGTAGAAAATGGGAAATTTGGGTTTTGGTGGAAGTGATTGAAATGATCAAGAATCCTTTGATCAGTGAAACAGTTGATTTGACCGCTGCGGAAACACACCCGAGAGTCCGTTTACCTCAGGTTAGATTCCCGCTGCGGGCAAAGATCACAGTGCCATTCTTAATATTGGCAGTTGGATTGGCGATTGGTGCAGCTTATGCGATCACTCAAATCGTTTTTGATACCATCGATGAGAGGTTCACAAACCAGCTGATCGAAAGTGGGAAACTGGCTGCGGAGGGAATGGTACGACAGGAGGACAGCTTGCTGCGCTCATTGAGGCTGCTCTCTTATGCGGAGGGTATTCCGCAAGCGATCGCTGATAATGACATCAATCGATTACAAGATCTTTCCTACGGCATCGCGGCCAACCAGGGGGAGGAAGTGGTTGATTTTCTGGATAAGGATGGCCAGGCCGTGCTGAGTTTGATCCACCAACGCGGTGGCGATGCGACGGATTATGATTTCTCAACCAGCTCGGAATTTGACTACACCAGTGTACCGTTTATCCGCAATGTACTTGAAGAAAGGGTAGACAATTACGGGGATAAGTACTCAGGGCTGGTGAAGTACAGCTGGAATGACATTTTCTATGTTGCGGGTCCGATATATGACAACCAGGGAGATTTCAGCGGTGTGGTCCTGGTGGGGAAGAGCTTGGAGACCTTGCTGAGACAAATCCATGATGAGACCCTTGCCCAGATAACGGTATACGATGCAGAAGGAACGTCGTTTGGCAGCACTTTTTATGAGCCATCTGAGTTGGATGGAGTGGAGGCAAAGACGGTCCTGGCGAATCAGGACCAGGCGAGTTTGAAACGCAATATCGGCAATCGGCGCGGGCTGAACGTCAGCAATATCGATTACGAAGAAATTTTGGGACCCTGGGAGGGTCGCGGAAATGAAGACCTGGGGTTGCTGGGGGTCTCGTTACCGCGCACTTTCCTTGTGCGGGCCAGCAACGCAACCCGGCTACAAATCACGGGAATAGTTTCATTAATGCTGCTACTGGTGATCCTGCTTGGCGTCTATATCGCCAGCATCATCACTCGGCCATTACGAAATCTGGTGGAGGCATCTGCGGAAGTAGCGGAGGGAAATTTAAATGTACAGATTCCGCCGAGAGGAAATGACGAGGTAACAGTTCTAACGCGCTCATTCAATACGATGGTCTCCAGTTTGAACCAATCCAAGACCGATCTATTGAACGCGTACGATCGCACACTGGAGGGTTGGTCGATGGCGCTTGAACTGCGCGATCAGGAGACGGAAGGGCATACCCGACGGGTGGCAGAAATGACGTTGGAGCTAGCGGTATTGATGGGCTTTGAAGGTGAGGATTTGATCAATATCCGCCGGGGAGCACTGCTGCATGATATCGGCAAAATGGGTATCCCGGACAGCATTCTGCTCAAACCCGGCAAACTTACACCAGAAGAGTGGGCGATCATGCACAGACATCCTGAATTTGCATATGAGCTGCTGTGGCCGATCGAGTACCTGCGGCCTGCAATCCCGATCCCACTCAGCCACCATGAGTGGTGGAACGGAAATGGCTACCCGCGCGGATTAGCGGGAGAAGAAATTCCCTTACCAGCCCGGATTTTCGCAGTGATCGATGTGTGGGATGCAATGAGCTCGAATCGACCATATCGCAAGGCACTACCAGAGCCAGAAGTGCGTGCATACCTGATTGAAGCAAAAGGAGTGCATTTCGACGCACGGGTGGTCGAGGCTTTCTTTGATTTGATGGTGCAGAGAGCTGATCAGGGAGCCAGACAGGCAGGGTAGATGGCTGTGAAAAGGTCAATAAATAATTGGTTGACATCACGCCAGATGAGAAAGGGCTGGGGGCTACCATTCCATTGGGGAGGGGGAGAGCTGATCGTGGCGGCGATATTGATCGTTGGGATTCTGAGCTTGGGTTCAGGTATGTTTGGCAGGTGGATCAATGGCGCCGGAGAGGGTGGTTTGTTGCCAGTTGCGCTGCATTCATTGGGAGAGGCAGATTACGGTGTGGATGAGATCACACGTCCGGTACCCGCGATAGGTCTGGAGATCATCCAGGATTTACTGGGGATTGAAGAACCTCCGGAGACAGGTGGGTTGCCAGAAATTGCAATGATCACACCAATCTACCCATCACCGACACCAACGCCGACCGTATCCTTCATTGGAGAAATTCCTTTGACTGCCACGCCGACAGCGAATAATTTGGACAGTGCGACCGCGACCAAAGGTCCAGGGCAATCAGCAACACCATTCCCGACGACCCAAGCCACCCCAACCCCGACCTGGACGATCAGTCCACCAGACACACCAATACCTACCTCAACACCCGGGATAAGTGCAACCAGTACACCAATGCCCACACAAATATCTCCCACATCTACGGCACCTATACCGGCAACCAGTACGCCATCGC
>DAOVCZ010000220.1 GCA_030669775.1 Chloroflexota bacterium
GTGTTTGAGCCAGGCCCGGCCATGACGGAAGTGGACGAAGCACCTCTAATGAACCAACCAGTCATCGTCGAAATCAACGAGTCAGAGGAATAGGTATAACACGAAGCATATAGCAATAGGTGCTGGTACGGGCTGGCAGACCGCGCACGGTTCTCCAGCTTGCTGCGAATCATATTCTAACCGCACCAACGAGAGTCCTGGGAGCATTGTTTGCTCCCAGGACTCTCAGATTCTGGAAAAGATTGCCTTAAAAATTGAACCTGCTTCTCTCCAGTTCTAACCGATAACCCCGCTGCTTGTGGAATTCGATGTTCCTTCGCTGAGCTCAGATGCGTTTTGTCATCGGATTACAAAGGAAATGGGCACAATGCAATAACGGTGTCATTGGTAACTAAAACATACATCGTGAGCTTATGAATTGGTGGCACATTCAATCCATTTCTTTGTCAAATTCACCACTGAAGTGGGGCGCAGATCTTATTTTTAATGCTGATTTCATGCTAAAAGTAGAATGAAGAAACTCACCATCCGCCAATGTTACAGTCACTTGGTTGATTGATCGTTGACGATTGGTGCAAAGACTGCTATTATGGATTTCTATGGCAAACACCTCGAATAGTAATTGGTTCCACCGCTTCGGGGGAAAATTCCGGCAATCTTTGCGGTGGCTGACTCCTGGTTTGGGGGTTAAAAGATGGCTGCTTTTGGTACTGTTCGGCACAACACTTTTAGGTGTTGGGCTGGCGATTTTGATTCTAGATGTTTATCGCACCACGCCAGAGACCTGGTGGCTGCCGATAATATCAACTGCTTCATTACGCTTCTTGCCTCGACTGCTAAGGGCTGTGATCTTTGGGGGATTGGGTGTCGCTCTGATTATTGTGGGAATTTGGGGAATCAATCGTTCCTTGTTGGCCCCATTTCTAAAACCGGGATACAAAGTTGTCGATGCATTAGCTGGATATCGTCGTCGGGGTAGAGGACCCCGAATAGCTGTGATTGGTGGCGGGCATGGTTTATCTGTTCTGTTACGAGGATTGAAGGCTTATTCTCACAATATCACCGCCATTGTTACTGTTGCAGATGATGGTGGATCATCTGGCCGGTTGAGGGAATCGTTTGGCATTCTCCCTCCTGGCGATATCCGTAATTGCCTGGCAGCGATGTCCAACGACGAGGCGATGCTGGCCCAATTGTTCCAATACCGCTTTCCAAATGGTTCAAGCGGACTGGATGGCCATTCCTTTGGTAATCTATTAATTTCCGCGTTAACTGATATCACCGGTAGTTTTGAAGAAGCAGTTGCCGAATCAGGTCGCGTGCTATCGGTTAGTGGGCGTGTGTTACCCTCAACATTGCATAATGTGCAGCTTGTTGCGGATGTCAGGCTACCACACCTGATATCCGAAGTAAGGGTTGCTGGGGAAAGCCAGATCCCGAAGAGTAATGGCAAAGTTCGGCGGGTTTGGCTTGAACCCAATGCCCCGCCGGCATTCCCCCAGGCGATCAGAGCCTTGTTGGCGGCTGATGTTATCGTGATTGGACCGGGAAGCTTATATACAAGCATATTACCGAATTTGCTTGTACCGGATATCGCTGATGCGATCCGCTCGAGTAGAGCTTTGAAACTCTATGTTTGTAATGTGGCAACCCAAATAGGGGAAACTGATGATTATTCTTGTGTCGATCATTTAAATGCCATCGAGGATCATGCTGGTAAAGGATTATTCGATATTGTTTTAGCGAACAATAACTGGGATGCCAAACTCCCAAAAGGGATCGAGTGGATTAAAATAGACGATAACCTCAACATGTACTTCGCGATCTATAGCGCTGATTTGGTTGACCATGCCATGCCCTGGAGGCATGATGGAGAAGAACTTTCTCGAGTTATAATTGATTTGCTGGAGGAAAGAACCGGACCTCTGGTAGAATTGTAAGTGATAAATTTCACGTAAGATTCGATCCTAGGGAGCTCTCTGACAATGTAATTCATGCAGCTCACCTAGGTCGCTTAATGTATCAAAGATTTCAATAATTAATCTTGAATGGAGGTTTAGCATGACTGTAAAAGTAGGAATCAATGGGTTTGGTAGAGTAGGTCGTCAGGTCTTGAAAGCGATGCGGGACTATTATCCCGATGAACTTGAAGTCGTCGCATTTAACGATATTGGCGATTTGAAGACCATGGCCCACTTATTGAAGTATGACTCGAATTATGGTCGCTTCAATGGGACTGTAGAAATCGGCGAGAATCAGTTAGTGATCGATGGTAAACCTGTCAAGGTTTTCAGCGAGTTCGATCCTGGTAATTTACCTTGGTCTGATTTGGGCGTTGAGATCGTAATCGAGAGCACCGGTCTTTTTACCCTCAAGAAAGATGGTGTCAATAAGAAGGGAAAACAGGCAAGAGGCGCAGAGAATCACATAACCCAAGGTGGCGCCAAGAAAGTAATCATTTCCGCACCTGCCCAAGGGGAGGATTTAACCATCGTATTGGGTGTCAATGATGAAAAGTATGATCCCAAGAAGCATCACGTAGTCTCAAATGCTTCTTGCACGACCAACTGTCTGGCGCCAGCAGTGAAGGTGGCGAATGATAAATTCACTATCAAACGTGGTCTAATGACGACTATCCACGCCTATACGTCTGGTCAGAAGATCCTCGATTTACCCCACAGGGATCTTCGCCGGGCTCGCGCTGCTGCTTTGAGCATCATCCCCACTACGACAGGAGCTGCTCGGGCGTTGAAACTGGTTATCCCAGAAATGGACGGCAAGCTGGATGGCTATGCACTACGGGTGCCAACACCAACAGTTTCGATCATCGATTTGACGGTTGAACTTGAAACTCCTACAACCACTGAAGAGCTGCACCAGGCTTATCGCGATGCCGCCAACGGACCTCTTAAGGGTATCCTGGCAGCCACAGATGAGCCGCTAGTCAGTGTGGATTATAAGGGAGACCCCCATAGCTCGACAATCGATTTACCGCTAACCATGATTATGGGGAATGGACCAGATACATTTGGAAAAATCGTGGCCTGGTACGATAATGAATGGGGATACTCCGTTCGTACAGCTGATCTGGCTGCAATGATGGCCAAATCCCTATAATAATTAAACCAATTAAAGCGTGGAGCGTGGGTTTTTCCACGTTCCACGTTTTCCGCGATTGGAGATCTTATGTTCGATAAGAAAACTATTGAAGACATTGATGTCACGGAAAAAAAGGTATTGGTTCGGGTAGACTTCAACGTACCCATTAAGGATGGTAAGGTTGGTGATGACACCCGTATCCAGGCTGCTCTACCAACCTTACGCTACTTATTGGATCATCAAGCGACTTTAATCTTGTGTTCCCACCTCGGTAGACCAAAAGGGGAGGTGAAACAAGAATTTTCCTTGAAACCGGTAGCTGATCATCTCAGCATGGTGCTTGGTCAACCCGTCAAATTTGTGGAAGACTGCATTGGTCCGGTTGCCGAAAAGGCTGTAAAGGAATTATCACCAGGTGATGTTTTACTTCTAGAAAACACACGTTTCCATGCTGGTGAAAAGAAGAATGATCCAGCTATGGCAAAACAACTGGCCGGTTTGGCAGACCTGTATGTAAATGATGCATTTGGATCGGCCCACCGGGCGCATGCGTCTACCGAAGGTGTCACCAAGTATTTGCCCAGCGTAGCCGGCTATTTGATGGAAAAAGAGATCATCTACCTGGGTCAGGCTATTGCTAA
>DAOVCZ010000029.1 GCA_030669775.1 Chloroflexota bacterium
GAGCGCAGTGATGACCTCCGACAATTTCGTTTCCTCATGGAACACTATTGCATTGTACGGGCACAAGTCGTTGCATATGCGGCAACCGGAACAAGCTTCTTCATTGATGCTGGCACGAACGGGTTCCATCATAACTGTGCCTTGGCTGATCAGACCTGCGACCCGTGCTGCTGCCGCAGCACCCTGAACCACAGAGTCTGGGATATCTTTTGGCCCCTGGCAGGCGCCGGCGATGAAAATACCTTCGGTCATCGTGGCAACCGGATCTAGTTTGGGGTGGCGCTCGGTAAAGAAGCCATCAAAGTCGCAGCCCATACCAAACATTAGGGAGACATCTTCAGAGTCGTGCCGGGCTTCCATCCCCGCGGAAAGGATCACCATGTCGACCGGAATGCGGCGCTGCTTTCCGATCAATGTATCTTCAGCTTGAACGATTAGTTTGCCTTCTTCCCCTGGTAGTCGGGCTGCATCTGTTACATCAGCCACCCTGCCACGGATAAAGTGCGTGCCCTCCTCCAAGAGTCGATTGTAGAACTCCTCATAACCCTTTCCCGGAGTGCGGATGTCGAGATAGAAGTTGTACACCTCAGCTTCTGGTATTCGCTCATGGACGAGATGGGCAAATTTCAAGGAATACATGCAGCATACTTTGGAGCAATATTCATTGTAATGGTTATCCCGGGAACCAACGCAGTGCACAATTGCAATGCTTTGCGGAACAGAATCGCCATCTCGCATTACGATCTTTCCGCCTGTTGGGCCGGAAGCATTTACCAGCCGTTCGAATTCCAGGCTTGTGAAGACGTTCGCCAATCGACCATAGCCGTATTGTGGAATTCGTCTTGAATCGAAGAGATCGTATCCTGTAGCCAGGATCACATTCCCAACAGGGAATTCGATCAATTCATCCTGCTGCTCAAAATCGATTGCACCAGTTGGGCAAAATATTTCGCAGGCTTTGCATTTGCCCCGCTCGAAGTAAGTGCAGTTAAGAGGATCGAGAACCGGGTAGTTTGGTACAGCTTGGGGGAAGGGAGTGTAGATCGCTTTGCGTTGGGCTAGCCCTGCCTCGAATACATCATCCACCACCTTGCGAGGACATTTCTCCTCACAAATGCCGCATCCGGTGCAAAGCTCCTCGATTACATATCGAGCTTTTTTGCGCACGGTGACATTGAATTGACCGATATAACCGGAGATATTTTCAACTTCACTCCAGCTATAAAGGGTGATATTGGGATGTTGACCTACGTCCACCATCTTGGGCGTTAGGATGCAGGCGGAGCAGTCGAGAGTGGGGAAGGTTTTATCTAGTTGGGCCATGTGACCACCGATCGATGGTTCTCGCTCAACTAAATAAACGTGGTAGCCCGCGTCAGCTAATTCCAAAGCGGCCGTGATTCCCGCAATGCCTCCGCCGACAATCAAGGTTGAGGCGTTGATCTCAACCGGGATTGGTTCGAGAGGCTGGTGGTGAACTACTCGTTCGACCGCCCCCTTTACTAAAGCCTTTGCCTTCTGAGTAGCTGCTTCTTTATCGGATGTTGTCCAAGAGTTATGTTCTCGAATGTTAGCCATCTCGAAAAGAAATGGATTCAATCCACCTCTTTCTGTGGCGCCGCGAAATGTTTTTTCGTGCATGTGAGGAGAGCATGCCGCGACTACAATTCGAGTTAACCCTTGTTCTTTGATATCCTCTTCGATCAACTCCTGGCCAAGGCTTGAGCACATAAATTTATAATCACGCGAACAGACGACGTTGGGTTGTTCTCCCGCCCATTTGGAGACCTCTTCAACATCGACTACTCCGGCGATATTCGTGCCGCAATGGCATACGTAGACTCCAACTTTTTCACTCATCGGTTCTTCTCCTTCGATAATGTTGGGGACTGATAAACATAATTTTTCCTACCTGGTGATTTTGATTTGATAATTGTTCATGGTTCAGAAATATTTCGAATGGAGTTTATACTTTTTCCTTAGCAAAGGTTAAAATCCGATCAGCTGAGACAAATTCCGTGCCGATGCCCAATTTCTTTGGCGGGAGCCCCATCGATAATCCGAGCAATTGGGTGAAGTACATTATGGGTATCGAGAAATCTGTGCCAAATTCCCGATTTACCGTCATTTGATAGCATTCGAGGTTAGTCTGGCACAGTGGGCAAGCTGTTGCAATTACATCCGCATCGCTGTATACTGCGCTTTGCAGCAGGTCGCGAACCAATGAAAGCGCAGCTTCTCTACTGGTAATGATCAGTGAGCCGCCACAGCAGCGAAGTCTGTAAGTGAAATCAACCGGGTCAGCGCCGACAGTGCTCATTAGATCCTCGAAAAATTGAGGGTTTTCTACGTCTTCATGGTCTTTCCTTGGTCTGACGATTTGGCATCCATAATAGGGTGCAACTCGAAGACCCTCTAATGGATGGGTGATTTTGCTTTTTATTTCTTCTAAACCTACATCATCAACAAACACTTCCATCAAATGTTTGACTTCTATACTGCCGGAATAATGTAAATTGTCCGCTTCGAGCGCGTAATTTATGTGATCGGAGAGATCTTGGTCTTCTTTTAGGTAAGCACTGCCGAAATAGGTGTTCTTGTAGCATGCACTGCAGGGAGCAACTAAGTCATGACCCATCTTCTCAGCTATGGCTAAATTTCGAGCGACTAGGGTATAGGCAAGGAGTTCATCTACATGGAAGTAGGTCGTTGCTCCACAACAGTTCCAATCCTCAATCTCCTTGAGCTCTACACCTATTTTGTTCGTGGTCTGCATGGCAGATTGGTGGTAGCTCATTGCCATCTTTTCTAAGGAGCAGCCGGGAAAATATGAATAGGTTCTCATTATGCTCCTCCCATGGGGATGATTTTGTTTGCCATTTTCTTGAAATTCTCCAATCTTTTAATTCTTGGCGGCAGCACCGGTAATCTCCCCTTCAACATCAAATTGGTCGCTGTGTGAGCTTCATTTAGGAATTCTCGGACACCATAACTGAAGATATAAGTGGGTGCCAACACTGGTTCATAAGATCTGCCGCTCCTCAAAATCGATTTGACAAATGTCTCTGAGAAGACTGGTCCGATCGCTCCTTCTGGATACGTGTGCTTCCAAATTGAGTAGCGTTTCAGACTGTACATAAGCCCAGCAATGTCGATTTCTTTGGGACACCTGACAGTGCAGTGGAAGCAAGATGCACAATACCAAAATGTATTGCTTTCGAGGACCTCTTCTTTGAGGTTGGCATTGATCATCCCGATTAGACACCGAGGGGTATGGTCCATGAATTCGGCCACCGGGCAGGTACCCGAGCATGTCCCACATTGGACGCACGTTTTCAAAGGATTTCCATGGGAGGCATGCATCAAGTTGGATACTTCTTCGCTGAATGAAGGTTTAGTTGCCATTGATATTTTCCTAATTAGTTTGCGTTTGAGCTTTTCTCTCTTCAGCCATCCGAAGGAGTTCGCTCACTTTTTCTAAAAGCAGATCAGGTTTAACAGGTTTCTCGATCAGCTCATCGATAGGCACAAAACTTGGGTGAACTGGCTGACCGGGGAACAGAAAGGCGATTTGTTCGCGCATTCCGGTGATGATCAATATTGGAGTTTCCCTGAGCCTCTCATCATCTCCTATCTTGCGGGCGATCATGATGCCTTCTGCTCCTCTTCCCATCAATACATCCAACAAGAGAAGATCGTACGAGCCAGTTTTTAGTGCCTCAAATCCTTCATCAGGATTGTATTTTGCATCAACCTCATAATCTGCATCCTCCAGGATTGACACAATCACTTCGACAAAATCCGGATCGTCATCAATCACTAATAACTTCTTTTTTGTACCCATTAGAGCCTCCTTGTATATATTAACAGGTTCTTAAGACATTGTCGTCATTTCAACCGGATTATCTTTTATGGCCGGTAAGCACAGTGTAAAGGTGCTCCCTTTGCCTAGTTCACTTTCGACTGATACGCTTCCATCGTGGGCTTCGAGAATTCGCTTGGTTAATGCCAGTCCGACTCCGCTG
The DNA here is from genome assembly GCA_030669775.1 of Chloroflexota bacterium. Lineage (GTDB taxonomy): Bacteria > Chloroflexota > Anaerolineae > Anaerolineales > UBA4823 > PFL25. The sequence goes on from DAOVCZ010000029.1 coordinate 4,026, forward strand.
CCCCTTTCGGTATTGCGATCGGTGGTGCTGGTATAGAAATCCTCAAAGACAAAGGGTAGATCTTCTTTCGAGATACCGATCCCATTATCTTTGATAATGATCAGGATTTGGCTCTCTTTGTTTTCAGCAGTGATTTCAACCCGACTCCCTGTGGGCGAATATTTAATCGCATTACCAACAATATTCACTATAGCTTCAACCAGCGTTCCTTCATCGCCCTCGACAGGATAAATCTCATCCTGGATGGTGGTATTAATGGGAATATCTTTGCGAATTGCGTTTGGTTGCACGCTCTCGACCGCTTTTGAAATTACTGATGAAATATCGATAGGTTTGAAATTCTCCTTAATGCTATCGATATCAACGGTGATCGCACGTAACCAGGTGTGAATCAGCTGCATGAGATCGTCAATGCGAGTTTGGATTCTTTCAAAACGTCGCAGCTGGTCTTCTGTTAATTGACTTGATAATTCACCAGATAGGCCATACAGATATTGCTGTACGGCAGCCAGTGGCGATTTGAGTTCGTGGGATACGATGGCAGCGAATTGTTCACGGAGCAATTCCTTCTCTCTACGTAGGGCAAGTGTTTCAATAACTAATTTCCTCTTTTCCAATCCACGCCGGGTGATCAAGCGCAATTCATCTGGTGTGAAAGGTTTAGGGAGGAAATCAAATGCGCCTTTTTGCATGGCTTCAACGGCGGAACCGATCGTGGCATATCCGGTGATGACGATCATTACAATTGTCGGATCGATCTCCTGAATTTTCTCAAGCACTTCAAATCCAGAGATGCCGGGCATCTTTAAATCGACAAATACGAGATCTGGACGAAACTCTTCTATGAGAGTCACTCCAAGGATTCCATTTTCTGCAGTGCGAATATCGAAGTTCCCACCGGCTAGAATTTGGGTGCAGGAATCAAGGACGATTTCTTCATCATCAATTACTAATATTTTGGATTGTGCGTCCATTCTCTGGGACCTCATCTGGTGCATTGATTGGCAACTTGACAGTAAATGTTGTACCTTTGCCAACCTCACTTTCGACTGAAATAATTCCTTTATGGGCTTTAACGACTCCATAACTTATGGCTAAACCGAGACCGGTGCCATGCCCGACATCTTTCGTGGTGAAGAAGGGATCAAAAATTTTTTCTATATTCTCCCCACTAATCCCTTGACCGGTATCAGTAAATTGCAATTCGATACAATATGGAGTTGGACAATGTCGTGTAGCTAATGTGAGTTTTCCATTTCCATCCATCGCCTCAGCAGCATTGATGATCAGATTCATGATTACCCGTTCAATCTGTGAAGGATCGATTACGATCATGGGTAGATCTTCCTGGAAGTCCTTAATAATTTCAATGTTGAGGAAAAGTGCCTGATTCTCAACGAATGATAGGCACTGGTCCATGACCGTGTTGATGTTTGACAGGACCTTATCCGGTTTTCTCTGCCGGGAAAAATCGAGCAAGCCGCGAATAATATCCCTGCAGCGGGTGGCTTGCCTGACAATTTTTTCGAGGGACTTTTTCTTTGGGTCATCACAATCCGTGTTTTCAAGCATCAGATGTGAAAAGGTTACTATCCCTGTCAGCGGGTTGTTCAACTCATGGGCGACATTTGCGGACAATTGCCCAATCAGAGCTAACCTTTCGCTGGCCATAATTTTTTGGGTGGTAAATTCCTTTAGCTGTTCGTCTCTCTTTTTTAATGCCTGGGCCATGGCGTTGAAGGAATCTGCCAGGTCGGCGAGCTCGTCATTAGTTGAGATCTCTACTTTTGCGTCAAGGTCGCCATCGGCAACTGCTTTCGAAGCATCAACCAGCTTAAATATGGGCACCAAAATTCTTTGTGCAATAAAATAGGATACGATCAATGACACTAACGCCCCAGCGATGGTGATAGCGAAAAAAGTGAGGATCATACCCTGCTGAATATCGTTGTATTTTTCCTCCAGTACACCGACATACAAAATGCCGATGATTTTATTGGCTACATCCCTGATCGGTTCATAGGCAGTGATGTACCAATCGTTGACCACATATGCCCTTCCTATCCATGGTTCGCCTTCGTTAACCACCTGGTTGTATACTTCCTCAGTTACTCGGGTTCCCAAAGCTCGAGAACCATCTTCATTCTTGACATTCGTTGAAATTCTGACATCATCTTGAAAGATTGTCGCAGTTCCTATATCTTTCCCTTCGTATTGAACTTCTTCATAGACAGTTTCCTTGACCTTATCGACAATATCAAAATTCCGATTGATTAAAGTTCCTCCATACAAAATTCCAATAAGATTATTTTGATCATCAAACACAGGGGAGGCGGCTTTCAGCATCATTCCAGCAGTTTCTTCAGTTTCTTCTCTCTCCCGCGCCAGGGGTGTATCGATGAAAGAAAAATAAGCTTTCTTTGCCAGGAGAGGGGATTCTTGTTCGAGATCATCACCGGATACAAGGATGGTCGACGCAATGGGTTCATGACCTTCCAAGACAGCTTTGATCAGTTCATCACCACTCTGGTCGTCGCCGATATGGTCAATGTAGCTTGTTCTCAGGATGACGTTGCCTTTGTCATCCGTAAGGGTTAGTACATCCAGGCCTTCTTGCTTTCTCACTCTCCGCAATTCGTGGTAGGCCTGCTCTAGATCACCTGAAAGTAGTGACTCTCTGAGAAAGAATCGCTCTGCGGTGATGCGCACAGCAGAATTGATCCGTTCGAGGTCGCTTAAATAAAGTTCCCTGGCGGCATTGAGATCATGACGCACTTTATCCTGGGCTTCAGACACAATGCGGTTGCTGATCAGCTGGACTCCGACCACCATGTAAATGGTGCTTATAAAGGCAACAATAACCAGGAAACTCAATACCAACTTTGTTGCAATTGGTAATCTGATTTCTTTGGTTCTACCCAATAATGCCTGTAATGAATCTCGCATAAAGTTACCGTTCAAACAATAAAGAATTAATTCTGCTCCTTAGGTTCAGCAAGGTTCATTTCCGTGGCTTCTCCGATAAGGTCAATCAGATCTTTGACAAACAATTTGCCTTCAAGGTCCGCGGTTTTGACAGCGTCCTGGAACATTACCAGGTCTTTCGGACAGGCTACCACCAGTGTTGATACACCAGGGAGGGAGGCGGCTTCTTTAACCCGATTCTCTGCAGGGCGCTCTGTGACTTCCGGGGGATCTTCCATCCAAATGCGACCACCACCAGCACCGCAGCAAAATGTATTTTCCTTGTTGCGGGGCATTTCAACCAGCTCACAACCCAGCGCGGACATCACTCGACGGGGAGCATCATATTCCCCGTTGTAGCGGCCTAGGTAGCATGGGTCATGGTAGGTGACTTTATAGCCAAGTTTCCGGGAAACTTTTAATTGACCAGATGTGATCATTTGATCTAATAGCTGTGAGTAATGGAGAACTGAATAGTGATCGTTGCCATTTTCGGAGTACTCGTTCTTGAGGGTGTTGAAGGAATGAGGATCGCTGGTCACGATGGTTTTGAATGTGCTTTTTGAGAAAGTGACCAGGTTTTTTTCAGCCAACATATCGAACAACCCCTCTTCACCCACCCGGCGGACATCATTGCCGGAATTTCGTTCACCGTCATAAAGGATGCCGAAATCAAGACCAGCTGATTGGAACACCTTTGCCATCATAAGGGTTTTGTCGGTCATGCTGGCGTGGTACGAAGCATAGTCACCGACGAACCATAGATATTCGACTTCGTCCCGCCGAACGTCTTTTATTTTGGGTTGGATGGATTTGGTCCATTTGGCGCGCATACGATCAGATTTTCCAAATGAATTACCATAGCGACCTAAATTGGCGAGTGCATCTTGTAATTGTGGGTCGACATCACCTTCGAGTACCAGATACCGCCGCATGTCAATGATTGCAGAAAACTGGTCATTGAAGACCGGACAAATATTGAGGCAAGCCAGGCAGCTGGTGCAAGCCCACAGTTCGTCCGCAGAGATGACATCGCCAAGCATATTGTGTCCATTCGCGGGTTGCCACATATAGGTATCCAGCTTGATCATGATATCTCTGGGGGATAAGCTGAAGCCGCTGGCGTGCGCTGGACAGACATCCTGGCAGCGTCCGCAACGAGTGCAAGATTCAAAATCGAGGAGTTGCTTCCAGGTAAAGTCGCGCCACTCTTTTACACCAGGTTCATCTTCTGACACCGGGGCGCTCATCCTTCCAGCTGGCTCGAGAGAGCGGAAGAATATGTTGACTGGACCAGCGATGAGATGCCAGAATTTGGTGTAAGGTATGCTCGCCAGTGCGACAAATGCAATCAGAATATGGATTATCCAAAGTGCATAATGCAGAAATCGATTCGATGGGTCTCCGAATGCAATAAATGCATTCCCTATGGCATTTCCTACTGGAGACCATGGTGCCCAATCAGGTTGAGCAACTGCGATTCGCAGCCCCTCAACTAAATATCCTGTGATCCCAATTAATACCAGCATAATTAGAACATAGGCATCATCCCATATAAATCCATTGCCCGGCATATTTGCCAGCCTATCTGGGCGCACAATATAACGACGGTAGATTGCCATACCGAGACCGATTAGCAGGAACACACCAAAGATATCCAAGATGAGCTCATACAAGACGTATACCCAGCTGGTAAGAAATTGCACATTAAAGAACAGGTGAGTTACATCCCAATCAACAGTGGCCAGTATCGTGCCGATGAAGAGGGCGATCATCCCCCAAAATATTGTGAGATGCATAATCCCCGGATAGATGTCATGCAGTGTACGCGCCTGGCCCACTGCCTGGACAACTACGGACCATAGACGAGATCTAATATGATCGATTCGCCGCTCTGGTTGACCTTTGAGCCAACGCCGAACACGCCGAATCACACCATAACTAAAAATCAGGATTGCCAGCAATCCCAGGAGATACTGAGCAATCTCAGCCCAATGGGGGATGTTCCAGAATGTTTCTCTGATAGGCATTTTGTCTCACAACCTGTACAAACCTGATTAGCTCTCTTCGAGCTTTTCTGTAAGAACCGGAACGAGGTCAAATATGTCTTCTACAACTCCGTACTTGGCAATGTTGAAGATCGGTGCAGCCGGATCGGTATTAATGGCGATAATCGTTTCGCTTCCGGCGATTCCTTCTGTATGTTCTGGGGCACCGCTGATCCCCAGGGTAAGATAAACTTTAGGTTTGACTTGATATCCAGATTTGCCCACCAAGCGCGAGGTTGGCAGCCAGCCTTGATCGACAACTGGGCGTGAGGCACAGACGACGCCGCCAATCGCTTCAGCGAGTTCTTCAGCTATTTCGATATTGTCTTCAAGTTGGATGCCGCGACCAACAGCAATTAATAAAGGCTCCGAGGTGATATCCACATCACCAGTTTCAGGTTCGATATACTGCTTAACGGATATTTCGAGGTCTGCAAATTGAGGAGCTGCAGCAGTAATTACCAGCGGTGGGGTAGAACTTTGCCCATCTTCTGGCTTATATCCCCCGGGTACCATAGTGAGCAAGGCTATCGGTTCTGGGATTAAACCTTCAGCTAAAATTTTTCCACCGTAGAGCTGGCTGGTGAACTTAACCGAACCATTTTCGCCGGAAAAACTAAGACAGGAGCTGACTAATGGCAAATCGGATTTCGCAGACAGCAAGCTGGCTACTTCCATGCCGATCGATGTGTGACCGAGGACCACAGCCCGCGGATTATTCTCTCTGATTAGATTTTCGAGGGATTGTTGATAAGTATCTGAGGTGAAATTAGCTAATTGAGGGTCTTCAAGGTAGATGACCTTATCAGCTGCCAGGTTGCCAGCAAGATTTTCAATACCGGAACCCATAAGAACTGCCAGGACTTCCCCTTCTGTGGTTTCAGCCAGCTGACGTGCTGCGGCGATCATCATATAAGAGATATCCGCTACCTCGCCGCGAATGTGCTCTATGACAACCAAAATATCTTTGTTCATTGCAATCCTCCTGTCACTGCACACCAAGTTCTTTGAAGATTCCGATCAGGCTATCTGCAATATCATCCAGGCTGCCATCGATAATCGTTGCGCCTTCGCTAACCTCTGGCTGGTACATTCGATCAATGGTTGGACCACCGGCGAGATCGAAATCACCAGCCTCGAGTTCTTCAATTTCGGCAGTTTTCATTGCCTGGCGTACTTTGCTGACTGCAACATATCGAGGAGGTTCCTCAGCTACTTGAATACCTAATACGACAGGCAGAGTGACTTCCATCTCGACACTCAAGCCTCCGGGATACTCCTTGGTAGCGGTAGCTTTACCATCCTCTAGTTCGATGCTGGCAACGTAACCGATAAAGGGCAGATCGAGGTAGCCTGCGAGCAGAGGTCCAATTGAGCCATCCAGGTCCTCATGTGCTTCAACGCCAACAAGAATCAGATCAGGCTGCAGATCCTTCATCACAGGTGTTAAAACCCGGGCTAAGGCATGGTTGTTGACGCCCGATTCGTAATCGCCCACGATTTTGATTAATCGCTCGGCACCTTTGGCGGCAGCAGTGAAGAGAATATCGTCGACACCTTCGATATCAGGTGCCAGAACGGTGACATTCGCTCCAGTTCGCTCTTTAAGTAAGATAGCTTCCTCGATTGCGTGGTCATCCAGTTCGTTAATGATCAGGCGCAACCAGGTCATATCGAGGGCAGTCCCGCTATCGTCGATCTCCAGTTCTTCGACTAAGTCAGGTATAAGTTTGGCTAGAACGACAATGTTCATTGAAATCCTCCCTACTCTTCCATTTTGAGTGAATCAGCAAGCAGTTCAGCGATATCCTTTACCATCAATCGACCTGCTCCTTGAACCATTTTGGCTGCATCCTCAAATCGAGGGGGTTCATATGGGCAAGCAACAGCCAGGATGTCGGCATCTACATTTACTGCCTCTTGAATGCGCCATTCAGATAATCTAACGTGTGCTTTTTCCCATTGAAAGCCATCCAACCACATTCCGCCTCCACCGCCTCCGCAGCACAGGCTGTTGGTGCGATTGTGAGTCATTTCCACCAGCTCGACACCCGGGATTGCACCCAGGAGCTTACGTGGAGGGTCATATATGTCATTCGCGCGACCCAAGTAACAAGGATCATGGTAGGTAACTCTCCGCTCACCGATATCCTTGAGATGAGGTTTCAATTCGTCGATGCGATCTGCAACGAATTCTGTAAAGTGTTGGACAGGGAAATTGATCCCTAACTTGGGGTATTCATTTTTGATGGCGTTATAAGCATGTGGATCAGAGGTAATTATTTCATTGAATTCGTACTTACCGAAAGCCTTGCCATTCTTTTCGGCTAACATTTCAAATAGCCCACGCTCGCCTGCCAGGCGCTGAGAGTCCCCATCGCTATTCTCTTCTGGTCCTAGAATCGCGAAATCTACACCCAATACGCGCAGAATTTTAGCCATAGCTTTGGTGGTCAATTGGACGCGAGGATGGTAGGAGGGGTAGTCGCCCACAAACCAAAGGACATCAACTGGTCGTTTGGCTTCTCTGAATGTCGGTATGTCGAAGTCAAGTCCTTTGGTCCATTCAGCGCGTTTACGAGGCGATTCCCCCAAAGGATTACCGTAGCGCTGGGAGTTCATCAATGCATCTTGAAGCTCTGTGGGAACGTTTCCCTCGAGTAATAATTCTTCTTTTGCGCGGGTCATTAATCCAGGAGTTAATGGGATCTCTTTCGGGCAAACAGCCGTACAGGCGTAGCAGGACACACACATCCAGACAGTGTCGCTTTCTAAGACATTTTCGAACCTATCCGCACGTAAATATGCAATCATTCTGCCTGGAGGGAATCCCATGAGGTAGCCGAAAGGACACACACCGCTGCATGTACCGCACTGTAAACAGGCCCTGATACGCTCACCGTTATCAACTTCAAAGAGACTTGTGTAGAACGTATCGCTTATCGATGGATTAGGCGCTTGGGCAGCAGTTGCTGTCATATAAACCTCCTTATGGATTGCTAAGACAAGTGATGATGGATCAACAACGCTTTTCTAGGGTGGACCGAATATTATTTGTTCTTGAGCAATTGATAATCTGGAAATGATTAGGGAAAATTAATGAAAATGTTCACCTCCTAAGGATGGCATACTTTGCAGGTTGAACGACCCATACGATAAGAGGTATGGGGATTGTTGATTTGATTGCAAGTGACAAATAATATAACTCGATCACAACCGTAATATTGGGATATGTAAAGATTTCCTCGAAAAGTAGGTAGTGTGTTGTGGATTGTTAGGATTTAGACTGCAACAAAACTTTGCTGAATTTAAAGAATTTATTGGTAAGCTCGATCATTCCTCCTACAAGCCGAGAATTTTTTTTGTTTACACATTATAGTATCCAAATATTAATGAAATTCGCAAGTAACAAAGGGCACTGTGCATTGTGATAAACGTCACAAATAACTATTTAATAATTGTGGCGCGATTTTCGGGAGCACTTTGTTTACTAAACAAGGTAATTACAATTAAAAGCACTTGACATTTTTTGTAATTTGATGACATGGTTGGTCGCCAGATCGCTTTTAAAGAAAAGCTTGCCTTTATAGATTATGTTCAATTATCAAAATTAGGAAAATTGGAGATGCTTCAAGTTTATGCTAAACTTGGTTTTGCACCATAAGGAAAAGGTGTAATCCAAATTTATTGTTATTCGTATTATTGTTACACGACATTGGAGTGAAAGATGAAAACCGATCTTAATATTGT
>DAOVCZ010000235.1 GCA_030669775.1 Chloroflexota bacterium
GCACGAGAGCACAATTTAGAACAGGCACATGGTTGGAGAAGCGTCTCACCAAGCGGTTGGTGTTCGTGGTACCAGTTTTCCGGGGAGGATTATATCGGCAAATTGACTGCCGATGACATCAAAAACAATCTGGAAGCCTTAGACATAATGAGAGATCAACTGCCGCTGGAAATTATTCAAATCGCTGCTGGCTTCGAAACTCAGGTTGGAGACTGGTTTTCATTCAATCAAGGCTTCGAAGATGGTTTGACATCCTTGGCTACCGAAATTCGCAATAAGGATTTTGTTCCGGGTCTTTGGCTGGCTCCATTTATCTTACATCCAAAATCTGAGCTGGCTGCCCGGCATCCAGATTGGTTGTTACGAAATCGTTTGGGTCGTCCAGTAAATGCGGGTTTCTTATGGAATTCCTTTACTCAAGCCCTGGATTTGACCCATCCGGATGCCCTAGCATATGTTAATGATGTGGTCCATTCTGCTACCCATGAATGGGGCTTCCCCTATTTAAAACTTGATTTCCTATACGCAGCTGCTTTGTCAGGCCGTTATCGCGACTCCACCCGCACCCGGGCTCAGGTTCTGCGATCCGGATTGGAAGCGGTAAGAGCCGCTGCAGGTGAGGATACATTCTTACTTGGTTGTGGATGCCCAATTGGTCCCGCGATCGGTATTGTGGATGGCATGCGCATCGGCGCAGATACTGCCAGACGCTGGAGACCTTCCTATCGAGGGATCGAATCCTTTCTCAAAGAAGAAGCTTCTTTACCCTCAGCATTCAACGCCGTCCACAATGCATTATCCCGATCCGATCTGCACAAACGCTGGTGGATCAATGACCCAGATTGTCTTCTGCTGCGGCCTAAAACCCAGCTTACCCAGACGGAAGTGCAAACCATCGCCAGCGTGATCGCATTGACAGGTGGCTCATTAATGGTTTCGGATCATATCCCAGATTTGCCGCCTGAGAGATTGAAAATTGCGGAAAGTCTATTACCACTGATCGGAAAACGACCGTATATCCTGGATTGGTTCGATAGCTCTACACCGGAGCGCGTGCAGCTCGATCTGGATGGACCAACAGGTCCCTGGCATCTTATTGCCATATTCAATTGGGATGATCAACCAAGAGACTTGTCATTGCAGTTAAATGATTTTTATCTCAAAGAGACAGGGGAACTTTATGCCAGGGAGTTTTGGAGTGGAGTAACACATCTCATCCCAATCGAACCTAAATCTACCAGGGGTCTCATTCTAGAGCAGGTTGCCCCTCACGGTGTAGTGTTATTCGCTTTACGACCGCGCCACCCGTATAGTCCGCAATACCTGGGCAGCGATCTGCATATCTCACAGGGATTAGAGGTGGTCGATTGGCAGCCTTTTGATGGATCCCTAAATATGGGTTTAGAGCGCCCAGGCTATTCGCACGGCCGGATAGAAATCGCCACTCCCCATCCAATCGAGAGTGCCTCCCTCAATGGCACCTCAATACACTGGACAGCACAGCCATCAGGACGATACACATTTGATCTGGAGTTTAATAAAGAAGCCAAGATTGAGATTAACTACCTATGAAAATTGATCCATCCTTGACTCCATTTTTCTCCCCACAAGGTGTCGCCATCATCGGTGCTTCTCTTGACCCCACCAAGTTGGGATACGGATTTTCACGCAATCTGGTACAGAGTGGCTACCAGGGGGCGATCCATTTTATCAATATCAAAGGGGGCAATCTTATGGGACATCCGGTTTACAGGCACATCAGCGAAACCCCTGATCCAATCGATCTAGCTGTTTTGTTGATCCCCGCGTCGGCCATTCCTGCTACGATAGAAGATTGCGCTCAGCGCGGGATCAAAGCCCTGATTATCGCTTCAGGCGGTTTCAGAGAAACAGGCACCCAAGGAGCGGCGCTGGAAGACCTGTGTTTGGATATCGCCAAGGCATATGGAGTGCGGCTATTAGGTCCGAATTGCATCGGATTAATTGACACCCATTTACCGATTGATACGACCTTTCTTTCTCCGCCAGGACCGATCCCAGGTGACGTTGCGTTCATCTCTCATTCAGGTGCGATCTGCGCGGCGGTTATCGATTGGGCTCGCGGCCAAGGATTTGGTCTTTCCCGCATGGTCAGCCTCGGCAATCAATGCGATGTGACCGAAACAGACTTGCTTGCCCCTGTCGCAGAAGATCCTCACACCCGGGTGATCACTCTGTACCTGGAAGGAGTGAGCGATGGGCGGCGGTTCCTCGAGCAAGCCCAATCAGTAACTCGACAAAAACCGATAGTAGCATTGAAAGTCGGTCGCTATAAGAGCAGTCAACAAGCGGTGGCTTCACATACCGGCGCCCTAGCAGGCCTGGAGAGCGCTTACAATGCTGCTTTTCGCCGGGCAGGAGTCATCCGGGCAGAAACGACCGAGGAGCTATTCGATTGGGCGCGTGCGCTTGCCTGGTGTCCCTTACCCAATGGGCGTTCGGTTGGAGTATTAACCAATGCCGGAGGTCCGGGAATCACTGCGGTAGATGCACTCGAGGCTCTGGGATTGAACATCGCCCATTTGAGCTCAGGCACAGAAGCTGCCTTGCGAGATCTTCTCGATCCCGTAGCCAGTCTGAAGAATCCAGTGGATATGCTGGCCGCTGCCAATCCCCAGCAATACGCCAGTTGCCTGCAGGTACTCTTGGATGATGCCCATGTTGACAGCGTGATGGTGATCTTGCCACCTCCTCCGATGCACACGGCTGGAGGGATCGCCAAGGCGATCATTCCGGTGATCTACACCGCCGATAAGCCAGTCGTTGTAGCATTGATGGGGGAACGTCTGATCCAGGAGGCAGTCGAACATTTCCGAGCTGCCCGAGTTCCGGAATACCGCTTTCCTGAAAGAGCGGCTGAGGCGTTAGCGGTGCTCAGCCAACGAGCAGAATACTTGACCTCATTGAGTGAATTTCAGGAAGGAACGCTGCAACCCCTCAATGATCTTAATCCGGTCGCCGTGGGTTCAATCATATCAAAGTATGATTCTGGTGGATTTATCTCCCAGGAGGACGCCTTCGATCTACTGACTGCTTATGGCATCCCCACAGCGCAGCCGCTGCTGGCGCGAAATGCGCATCAGGCTGCTGAATTGGCTCAGGAAATGGGTTTTCCAGTCGCGATTAAGATCGCCTCTCCACAGATCACACACAAATCCGACGTTGGCGGTGTCCTGCTGCATTTGCAAACTCCCCAGGATGTGGAACTTGGATTCGCCAAAGTTATTGAAAACAGCCAGGCCGCCTTGCCAGACGCGGATATTCTTGGCGTACACGTCCAGCGGATGATACCCCCTGGGCAGGATGTGATTGTTGGAGCCATCCAGGATCCCCAATTCGGGGCCTTAGTGATGTTCGGATCAGGTGGAATAGAAGTCGAAGGATTGAAGGATGTTCAGTTTGCGCTCGCCCCTCTCTCCATCAGAGAAGCCAAGCACCTGCTTGCAAATACATGGGCT
>DAOVCZ010000251.1 GCA_030669775.1 Chloroflexota bacterium
GTCGTCGATAAAACTGGGTAAAATCATCTTTCCATCGAGATCTATAACATCAGTTTCAGAATCAACAAGCACTTCAACATCATTATCAGTCCCAACAAAGAAGATCATCTCGCCTGAGATAGCAATTGCCTGTGCCCACAAATAACCTTTGTCAACGGTATATATTGACCCATTTTTTAATATCAGGTTCGGTTTTACCTTATCCACCATTTTCTCCCTTTGATTAGTATGATGTGATACTCTGATGAGCAGCGATCCTAAATTCTGTCAGAATACACCAGTATCGTGAATCAAATTTCCTTTTAGATGGATTAGTGGGACTTCAAAGCTAATTATTTACCGAATTAATCTACCAATAACAGTGATGCGGATCGGCGAAATCAGAGCAGTTTCAGACAGATGAATATAATACGATAATCATACAATTCTTCCGATTATATAAAAATAATCGTATATTTATATAGAAATAAATACGAATTTAGTTATTTTAACTTGATTTTTATACGAATTTCGATACAATATAGTTATGCTGGATGAAACCGATCGCGCCATCATTTCCTACTTGCAATACGATGGACGTATGCCCTATACCAAAATCGCATCCGAGCTAGGCATAACCGAAGGGGGTATTCGCCGCCGGGTGAAAAAGATGACCGATGAAGGCGTGTTACAGATCGTCGGGATTGTCGAACCGCATGATATTGGCTTAGATGAAGCCAGCATGATCGGTGTGACGGTGGAAGGCAGACCGATCGATGACGTCGCCGAGGAGATTGCTGAACTCACCGAAGTCACTTACCTGTTCCAGGCAGCTGGCGAATTCGATTTATTCGTTGAGGTTTACTGCCAGGATAGGGAACATTTCGTAAACTTTCTCAATAAAAAACTTCAACAGATCCCTGGTGTCAGAGGGACACAATCGTTCTTGATCCTTAAGATGTACAAGCTGTCTTATCGTTGGGGTGATGCCCCACCATTGAAGGACCGTGAGAAGCAATCCGCCCTACCCACAGCCGAAAGAAAATAACTCCTGATTCCCGATGCGTGTGGAGCTCAACAACTCGAGATGATCTTCAAGAATCAGAATCCAGAGAAAATCGCTTCACTCGTACACCAAAAGTCAGCAGAAATCCTCCTGGAAACCGGTTTCTGCGTACCAGATAACGACGCGCTCGCTCGGTTAGATACTTGTGGGTTTATTGTCGATCAAGATACTCAAATGGTGCGGGTTACTGCTGAGATACTGGATACCGCCCTTTCCCGTCTTCCCCACCAGGTAAAACTTTACGATCGCAGTGGGACAAATCCAGCGCCATATGATCAGCGCAGCTGTTTTATGGGTGCAGGTACCCCAGTCAATGTGCTGGATTTGGATACAGGCACCCGCCGGTCTGCCCCTCGCCAGGATGTAGCTCAGTTGGTGACTATTCAGGACGCATTACCGATGGTGGACATCGTGCGACCCACGGTGACAGCCACCGATCAAGGTGAATATTCAGACCTAATCGAAATTGCCGAGCTGCTGCGCCACACCAGCAAACCAGTTGTTCACCGCGTGCTCTCCTCTGATCGGGTCGATGCCGCATTCGAGATGCTTGCAGCTGTCGCCGGTGGGGAAGATGCCTTTCGTGCTCATCCCAACTTTGCCACCTTGTACTGCCCGATCAGCCCGGGCTATTTCACTCCGGAAAACGTACGCTGCATGCTGCGCTGGGCTGAACACGGTGTGGCGATCACCTTGCTCAGCATGGCTATGGGTGGAGCATCCGCTCCGGTGACCCTTTTGGGTGAATTGATCGTGATCAACACCGATGTCTTGGCCTGGATTGCCGCCTTGCAAATGCTGTACCCCGGCACGCCGCTGCTCTATGGGAGTGTCTCGGCTGTTTTGGATATGCGCACTGGCCTGCTGCCTCTTGGAGCCCCAGAACGCGGTATGGTCAACAGCGGCGCGGCGATCATGGGTCATTATTATGGCATCCCTTCCATGTGCGGCGGTTTGTCCTCCGATGCCAAGCAATTGGACGCCCAGGCTGGTGCAGAGAAAGTGCTCACTGCCCTACCTTTGATCGTGGAGAGAGCCAACATTATCTACGGCGTCGGCGCCATTGATGCGGGTTCTTCCATATCCTATTCCCAGATGGTGCTGGACAACGAGATCATCGCCGGGTTGTCTCGTTTATTCGAAGACTTTGGCGATCACGATGTCGAACAGGAAGTAGCCCTGATCAAAGCTAATACACCACGCGGCAACTTTCTTAAGGAGGATCACACCAGACAGAATTATGAGCAGCACTGGCAGCCTGAACTGTTCAGTCGGGATGCTTATGAAACCTGGCAGGAAAAAGGCACCACAATTGAGAGCCTCTGCCGCCAAAAAGCCCAGGATATACTCGCCAACCATCAACCGCTGGCACTTTCAGCCACGGTCGAAGCAGAGCTAGAGCATATCCTACGGCGCTATATGGGCTCAGAATTTAGCCTTGATGAGAAGAAGAATGAGGTGATCTATTTGTGATTAGTGATCAAGAACTGTAAGTTCTAACACAGATCGAGGATTAGTATCAAAGACTAAAAGAAATTTCAGGACTTGAAAGCTATGAGCTTGTAGAAGGTGCAGAATTATTCAATAATCAAGGATTTCTCAAAGCTATAGAAGAAATGGATATATGTACTTCGCGCGGAGCTAGATTGAAGAGGAGAAGATTATGACAGATGAGATGTATCAAAAATTGGCACAAGCTGTGATCGACGGTGAACTGGAGGATTCAGAGGCATTAGCCAAACAAGCGCTAGATCAAGGGTTTGATCCGCTGACCTGCGTAAATGAAGGACTCACGAAGGGCATCCAGAAAGTTGGAGAGCTTTTCGCCAATGGTGAGTATTTCTTACCTGAGCTGATCATCGGAGCTGAAGCCATGAAGAAGGCATTAGCCATACTGGAACCAGCTATGGTCGGCGACCAATCGCGGGAAGTCGTCGGGCGGGTTGTACTCGGCACGGTTGAAGGCGATATGCACGAGATCGGCAAGACCTTGGTCGGGACAATGCTGATCGCTAACGGATTCCAGGTATTCGATATTGGTGTTGATAAAAATGCTGGGGATTTCATCACCGCGGTACAAGAGAATAATGCCGACATCGTAGGCGCCTCAGCCCTGTTGACAACAACCATGCTGCAACAGAAAAAGTTGATCGAATCTCTAGAAGAAGCAGATCTCCGGGATAAGGTAAAGGTGATGGTTGGTGGAGCACCTGTCACTGAAAGCTTTGCCGCTGAGATCGGTGCCGATGGTTATGCTGAAGACGC
>DAOVCZ010000108.1 GCA_030669775.1 Chloroflexota bacterium
ATGAATTTGCTCGCAAGGATAAGCGGATTCTAGTCAAACATCTCTCTGAGAACTTAGGCATATCACTCAATTCAAACGCGGCTTTAAGCATGGCATCTGGGGAATATATCGCCTTGATGGATCATGATGACTTAATTGCGGCTGATATGCTCTATGAGGTTGCGAGTCTGATCAACCGGCATCCGGATGCCGAGATCATATATTTTGATGAAGATAAAATTTCATCAGACGGGAGAACTCGCTTAGATCCATTTTTTAAGCCCTCTGCCTGGTCCCCTGATTTATTACTTTCGAACAATTATTTAATGCACTCAGTGATTATACGGTCTCTGGTTGAAGAACAAGGCGGATTTAATCCTGAAATGGATGGTGCTCAGGATTGGGACCTATCCTTGAGCATAACAAGGCAAAAAAGGAATATCTACCATATCCCAAAGGTTTTCTACCATTGGCGCCAGGTCCCAGGTTCTGCTGCCCGAGAAGCCAATGCAAAACCATGGGCATTCGCTGCTCAGGCACGCTGTATTGAGGAGCACTTGCAGGCGTTGGGTATAGATGATGCCAGGGTGGATTTCCCGGATTTGGGTCGCGTGCGCATAACCTGGCCAAAATCCGATTCCAAGGTTTCGATCATTATTCCAAACAAGGATAAAGTTGAATATCTACAGGCATGTATTCGTTCAATACTGGAGAAAACTTCCTATAGGAATTATGAAGTGTTGATCATCGATTCTGGAAGTGAAGATCCAGCCACCTTAGAATATTATCGGCAAATCACCACAGATCCACGAGTAAGTCTTCACATCTTTCCCGGTCGGTTCAACTATCACAAAGTGAATAATTTTGGCACTAGGATCGCAGAGGGTGATTTACTGGTTTTCCTCAACAATGATACAGAGATCATCGAACCAGCGTGGTTGGATGACTTAGTCGGGTGGGCAGAAAGACCTGGCGTTGGTGTGGTGGGGACGAAATTGCTGTATTCAAATGGGACGATTCAACATGGTGGCATCGTCATGGGGGTTGAAGGTCACGGAAGCCATATCTTTGAACGATTGCCTGAACATCATTATGGCCCATTTGGCTCACCAGATTGGTATCGGGATTATATGGCGGTGACTGGTGCATGTATGATGGTCCCCCGATCTGTGTTTGAAGAATTGGGTGGCTTTGATGAGGAGTATCAGATTGGGTATGGGGATATCGATCTATGTTTGAGAGCTGGTCAAGCCGGATACAGGATTATCTATACACCTTTTGCCACATTACTCCATCACGAGGGTGGAACCAGGGGATTTTCTCTACCTCCTAGCGATGTACTGCGCGCATCATATTTGATGTATGAAAATGTGAGAGATGGCGATCCTTATTTTAATCCAAATTTATCTTATCAATATCGGCAACCCACGCTCGCCAACCCTCGCGAGCCAAAACGGGAAGAGCGAATTTTGCGCATTCTTCACCAGTTCGGACTTATCGATACCACTGCACTGGAAATGAATCCAAGTCCTCTGCTTACAAATCCGGTAACCATCCAGGCAGATATGGCTCCGGGGAAAAAAATATTGATCGTCAGCCACGAATTGAGTTTAACTGGCGCGCCGTTGATCCTGTCCGATTTAGCCAGGTATTTAACTGAGCAAGGTTACGCGATTACCGTTCTCTCCCCGATCCAAGGGCAATTAGAGAAAACTTACCAGGAATTTGGAGCAGAAGTTATCATCAATCCACTGATCTTGAGAGACTCCCGTGAGCTGCTTCGTTATATCGAAAGTTGCGATTTGCTCTTGGCTAACACGATCTTAGCCTGGCGGGCGATCTATGCTGCGAAGGCCTTGGCCAAACCTTGTATCTGGTGGGTGCATGAATCCCAATTTGGACTGGATTATTCTTCTCAGTACCCGTACGTCATCGGTGCATTTCAAGCTGCGGATGTGCTTGGGTTCCCTACTCAGGCAACAGCTGATCTCTATGCCGAATTCACTTTTGAAGAGAAAATAGAAATTCTTCATTCTGGATTGGATACTACAAAGCTTGACCCGAGTCACCATTCAATCGCAAACGAAGGCAACCATAGAAGATTGACTTTAGTCAATGTCGCCAGTTATGAACCACGAAAGGGTCAAGATATTTTAGTGAAGAGTCTCGACCAATTACCAGCAGATGTTGAGGTAGAATGTTTTCTTATCGGTCGCAAATTAGATTGGTGGTTCAGTCAGAAGCTCTCGTTCATGGCGCGGCGAAGGCAGAATCTACATGTCTTAGGTGAACTTCCCAATGAGAAAGTGTTGGCGTATATTCAGGCCGCGGATGTATTCGTCTTACCTTCCCGTGACGAAGCACTGCCAATGACCTTATTGGAAGCCATGTATTTCAGTAAAGGTATCATTGCCTCTCGATCGGGAGGTATCATTGAGATTATTGAGCATGGCGAAAATGGTTTGATCTTCGAGATAGAAGATTATCAGCAGTTGGCGGGCTACATTGTAGAACTTTTTCATGATCGAGATTATCTGGAGCAAATGGGCAGAAGGGGTAATGAGAAATTTGTTGCAGATTTGACCTTCGAGGTACAAGGGTATAAGTGGATTGGAACCATAGAAAGACTGCTTCAGCAATCGAAATCAAGAGGCTATGTCAAAGAAAAATATCAACATGTCAATTAAAGGGATAGCTAAACTAATCGTCATCTCCGTATGCATGATCATGTTATTCTCACAAGTTGGGGCTCAAGAACCGGTAAAGTTCGCAGTTCCTCAAGCCCCAATCCCTGAGAGTCCGGATTTTGCCACCTTGATCCTGCGCGATCCCTGGGACATGACTCAGTTCACAGATATCTCCCAATATTTGAATGAATCTGGTCAGCGTGAAATTATCAAGAATCCGAGAGTGGAGAATGGATTATTCCTTGGAACCTCTGCAGGAACAATAGCTGAAGGTAATAATGGAAATTTCTACCCTCTTTTCCCCGGATATGAAACAACGATGCTGATCGGAAAAGTAGGGCACAGATATCCGATTGATGCAAATCTATACCACTGCCTATATATCGCTATGCAGGTCAATTCACCAGCGGATGGAACGTCTCCAGATCGCTTCAGGGTTTTCTGGTTCGCAGATGAAAGGTTTAATACAGCTGGAAGTGAATTTTATGGGTCTACAGTTCCAATTCGAATTTTCGAACCTGAAGCGGATCCAGCACCAGTAACAAATATATGGAAACTCCATAAGATTGATCTCAAGAATCCACCAGAAGGTTTTGACACCCGATTAGCCACCTGGAACGATAAGCCATTTTGGCAGGGATTGCGAATAGATCCAACAATCTTTGCCGATACCGATTTTTCCGTGGATTGGGTGCGATTGACGAATTGCCAGGCAAACACGCACACAATCACCTGGTCGCCGGATAGCTCGCTATCTACTATGTGGCTGAGGCCGGAAAAAACCAACCGATATATCCGCATAGCCACGGATGTCAATGGTCAAATCGGCCGTTATCAATTGGATGTACAGGGCTTGGCTCCCGGTAGATACACTGTAGGTTTAAGCCAGTCGCTTTCAGATTGCTGTATCGTAGAAAGCAGCCAATCCATCGTGATCAACCAGACACCTATAGTTGATTTTGCTGCACCTTCATTTTATTCGGGGGAAGATTATGCAACATCAACTGGTAATGCCTGGGATTTTCGAGATCCTGCCGATACCCTAAAGGTAGTTGGAGCACAGGCCTCTTATCAGAACGGAGTGCTAGATCTGGTCACTCAGTCCAGCCGCAGTGCAGATCCGAAAATATTTATAACTACTCCTCAGCAGATACCAGACTCTCGAGAATATCGCTACCTTAACTTCCGTCTATACACCGCAGGACCCTGGCAAAACGTGCCGGATGGCATGATTCTGCGTTGGATATGGATTCAACCAGTCGGCCGAGGGGATGAATGCTTCCGGGTCAGTCATGACATTCCATTGAATGTGGGCTGGCAAATCTACTCAATAGATTTAAGTGATCCATTCAATGGGATCGCTGAAGAAGTGGCCGGTAGTTGTAATGGTTTAAATTTACATTGGTTAGAATCAAGTCCTTTGAGCAGGTTCCGTCTCGATCCCAATGAAAATATCCTTGGGATTCCTTTACACCAGCAATTGGATTGGGTTCGCCTGACTAAATTGGAACAGGTGACTCAAGGAACAGAATTTACTATCCGGATTGGTTTGAATAAAATTCCGAGCGAAATAGCATCAGCGCTATTCTACTACACGAATGATTTGAGCAATCCTACTCAGCATATCGTTAAAGAATCGATCAAAACCTCGAATGTTCTAAATCCTGAGCGTATTCAGTCTTCTGGAGAAGAAATCCTCACCTCAGTTTTCCAACAGACTGTAACCCTCCCGATGGTGATGAAGGATTATATCCCGCTTGATCTACCTGGCGTTGCCAATGAATTAACCTACAATTGGGATACGAGCGCTGTGAATCCAGGAGAATATTTTGTTTGTGCGCAGGTTAATGATACTTACAACGAAGCGATATATTGCAGTGAAGCACCTGTAATAATTATTGCTCCATAAACACATTGATTGGTTATTATTCAGAGGGTAATCTCATCAATCGGAATTTTTGAATTTTGAATTGACAGGTATGTCTGCTTGAGAATTCGATGCGCATTGGAATAGATACTACTGCCCTGCCCCCACAACCTGTGGGGGCAGGAAATTACATAATCCAACTAATCCGCGCTCTCGCAGGTATTAACGCTAACGATGAGTATGTGATTTTCGCCCAACAAAGAGGGCATGCTCTGATCAGCCTTCCTGAGAATGAATCTTTCGAGTGGATTATCCTTGAAGATAGAAATCCTGGCTCCCGTCTGATTTGGGAGCAAACTTTATTTCCACGGCTGATTAGGAAATCTGGCGTTGATTTATTGCATTCGTTGCACTATACACGCCCTGTCAGATTGCCTTGTGCTTCTGTGGTCACATTCCATGATATGACTTTCTTTCTCTATCCCGAATTGCACACTCGCGCAAAGCGTTTATTCTTCCCGCTGGCGATTCGAGCAAGTGCCCGTCAAGCTGATGCTTTGACCGCCATCTCGGAGAGCACACGCCAGGATGCGATTCGGGTTCTTGGTATCTCTCCTGAGAAAATAACCGCCACTCAATTGGGAGTAGATCCTGCCTTTAGACCGATTAACGATACTGCAGCCATGAGGAAGATCGCTGAGAAATATGATCTCCCTGATAGATTTATCCTTTATGTGGGGTTAATAGAGCCAAGAAAGAATCTACCAATGTTGATCAACGCATATAAGTGTTTGATCGATGGTGGCGAGAATTATAAATTAGTCCTGGTGGGCAGATATGGATGGATGTACGAAGACCTGCTGAGGCAGATTAACAATCTTGATCTTGGAGGAATGGTCCACTTTACAGGATATGTGTCTCAAGAGGATTTACCCTTGGTTTATAATCTGTCCAGTTTGTTTGTCTATCCAACCATCTATGAGGGATTTGGGTTGCCAGCTTTGGAGGCAATGGCATGTGGAGTCCCGGTGATCACCACTGATGTCTCCTCTCTACCTGAAATAGTTGGTGAGGCTGGAATGCTCGTCCCTGTTAATAATGTGGAGGCACTGTATGGAGCGATGATCGAAGTGTTAGGGGATGAGGATTTGTGCCGGGAAATGATCAATAAAGGAATACAAAGAGCAGCAAAATTTACATGGGAACAGACAGCAAAATTAACCTTGCAGGTTTACCAGCAAGTGATGCAGACAGGTTGAAGGTAATCGAACTATCAATTTGCATTGTTACTTATAATGCCCGGGATTGGTTAAAAGGATGCCTGGAGTCCCTTTATGAGAACACACAGCTCTCTTCTTTTGAGGTTGTCGTCGTTGATAACGGATCGAACGATGGTGTTAAGGAGATGCTATCGCAGGATTTTCCGGAGGTCGGTTTCATTGGAAATAAAAGCAATCAAGGGTATACGCGTCCGATGAACCAATCTTTGCAGGCTGCGCGAGGACGTTATCTCATGCAGCTCAACCCGGATACTGTAATCCTACCTGCTGCTTTTGATCGGTTAATTGACTTCATGGAAGGGAATCCACAGGTAGGTATCTGTGGTCCCAAGGTGCTCAATCAAGATGGGTCATTCCAGAAACAATGCCGGCGGGGAGAACCGCGTCCCTTAGCGATGCTCGGCTATTTTTTTAGATTGTCGCGCCTCTTTCCAAACAATAGGACCTTTGGTGGTTATTTATTGGAGTACGAAGACGAAGATAAAACCCTTGAAGTGGATGCACTTTCTGGTTCCTGCATGTTAATCCGCAGGCAGGTTGTCGACCGAATCGGGTATTTGGATGAACAGTTTTATGCTTATCAAGAGGACACAGATTATTGTACCCGGGCGCGCCAGGTGGGTTGGAAAGTGTATTATTATCCTGAAGCCCAAATCATCCATTATGGTGGGCGTGGAGGTACACGTGTAGAACCTTATCGGTCGATAGTTGAATGGCATAGATCGTATTGGCGATACTATAAAAAACACCTTGCTGAGGATTATTTCTTTTTATTCAACTGGATTTATTACCTGCTCAT
>DAOVCZ010000093.1 GCA_030669775.1 Chloroflexota bacterium
AATTCGTTCTTTCACTTGCATGCTTGTTCCGCTTTCGCATCTACCCAGGATTAATCGGTCTCTCTAAATCCCTTCCCGTTAATAAAATTATAGATGAAAGATTTGCGCTCAGACAGGCTTATCACTAGCCGCTGAATAAATCTCCCTCATAGATCTGCTTGGTCTTACGCCTAAGATTCTCGTTTTGATGAAACCGCATACCTGGGCCAATACCTCCCAGTCATTGTATGGGATCGGGTATGGAACCCAGGGATTTCCACGATTGATATTGTATTCCACCAGGATCAAGCATCCCCCTGGGGATAAATAGTCAAGGATAGATCTGAGGATAGTCTTTTTGTCCCGCTGAAAGTGCAGAGAGTTCGCCATCAACAGGCCATCCAAAGTAGGCAAATCGAGGGAGTTTGTGTAATCTGCGACCAGGTAATGCATTTCAGGTCCATGCCCCTCAAACCGTTTTAGTATGGCGCGATCTTGCTTTTTTAATGCCCGCCTATCTTTGTCTACTGAAAAAATCACGCCATTCAATCCGATCATTTCGGCCAACGCCAGAGTGAATGCCCCTTTGCCCGAACCGAATTCTGCCCAGACCCCTCCTTGGTTTAATACACCCTTTCTAATGAGATTCAAATGGTCAGCGTGGTCCATATCAAGGTTATATTATTTGAACAATCACAATATTTGCCAGAAAATTCGAGTTGCGCCCTGCTTAGTGTTCATTATTGTAGCCTACCCTTGTGGAGGTTAAAGAAAAAGCCGGACGTGAGGGGGCACGCCCGGCAATCTAATAAGGGTCACCAGCACTATCACCGGTGACGAGACACCTGAATACCAGTAAAAGGGAGGGCAGATGTCAATATCTAATATACACCAAATTGGTCTTAATTGCATTAATTATATATTAGAAATTTATTATCAATTCTCTTCATCTTCATCCATCCCAAAAATCTGCATCCAATCCTCAACCTCTTCGGGGCTCAGATCACTTTCAGGCTCCAAATAACTATCAGCGGTGTCCCCCAACGCATCAAACAGCTGCTGGGCAAAAACTTCTGCTGTAAGAATTTTAGCTCGTACAGCCCGGGCATTGGTCTGGACCTCGCCATCGGAGCTGACCACAGTCCAATTGCGCGCTTCACCTCCTAGACGTTTCAATTTCATTTGAATCGCCTGATCTGCTGTCCTTCCTTGGCGGATAAACCGGGCAACTACCCTCCCATAATTGCGCGCTCCTGGACTGCCAGGTGGCGCATTATCGAAGTACACCTCGACTTGCTTGCGACGGATCCGGCAAAATTCTTGCAACAGATTCACCAATTGAATCTCGTCATCTAAATCTTGGAGGCTCATTCCTGGAATTTTTGGGATCAAATTATGACCATCGATAATATACGGCACATTTCTATCCTTAATACCTGCTCAAAATTAGAATATTGGTATCAAAATTATCCCACGCCTCCCCAAAGAGATAAAGGGATAAGATCTCTATCTGCACTCAGATCCTGGCCAAACTCAGCTGCGGCAAAGCGCACTTTGTGCTATGATTTGTCGCGTAACCCAGTTGGTGCATTAATTTCCTTGAACGAGTATTATCTGAATTCCGAATACTAAACGAAAAACCATGAGACATTGGAAGCGATTATTTTACTACCTGATCATTAATGTTTTAGTCTCTGCCTGCACCGTTGTCGCTGTGCTCACCTTCTGGCAGCGCTACCAACCCGAGATACCCTTATTAGGTGATGTCAATCCATTAGCTCTGATCACGCCCATGTCTCCCCGGTCGTTATTCCCTGACTACGTGTCCAGCATGGAGACAATGGAACCAACCACCATACCATTTCAAGCGACCGAAACTCCATCTGAAGAACAACCGGTTGAGACACCCATGGCTGAGATGACCTACACTGTCCAAACCGGGGATACTCTGGGAGCGATCGCGGTCAAGTTTAACATCACTGTGGCCGAGATAACTGAAGTGAATGAAATCGCTGATCCCGATGCTTTAGAAGTTGGACAAGTGCTGATTATCCGCAGACCCTTGGTTGTCCTTTCAACCCAAACTTCCCTGCCAGCAGAGGAAATCGAAGCAGAATTGGAAGCCACGTCCACCAATCCGACCAGCACACCCATCCCATTCACCGGTGAATCACGGGTGACCATCGACAGTGTAATCGGGGTAAGCGACCTCGCCTCCGAGCGCATCTTCTTGAAGCGAATTGGTCCAGGTGAGATATCGCTGGTAGGTTGGCAATTGGTCGCTGAAAATGGTGATGTTTTTGATTTTCCACAAATAACCCTTTTCGAGAATGGAGCAGTTTTCATCTACACCAGGGAAGGGCAAACCACAGCTGTTGCTCTATACTGGGCGCTGGATCACTCGGTTTGGGAGTCAGGTGATACGGTGGTCTTGCTGGATGATCTGGGTGAAGTTCATACTACTTACCAGATTCCATAATCAATTATTGTTGCGGACAGTTCCCTCTTAATTTCTTTCGCAACCACATCCCCAACTACAATTGACTGAGAGTAATATCCAATACAAACGCAAATTATTCTAACAACACCTGGAAATCATGCCCAAATTTTCGATTGAAGAGATCATTCGCCGGG
Organism: Chloroflexota bacterium; assembly: GCA_030669775.1. GTDB lineage: Bacteria > Chloroflexota > Anaerolineae > Anaerolineales > UBA4823 > PFL25. Next base: position 2,614 of record DAOVCZ010000093.1, read on the forward strand.
CAATTGAAGAGGGCGAGTTTGATGATTTACCTGGCAAGGGTAAGCCCTTACAGATCGAGCAAAACCCTCACCAGGATCCTGATTGGCGAGCAGCCCACCACATCTTGAAATCCAGCGGGTTTACCCTGCCCTGGATCGAATCCCTGGGCGAAATTGAAACAAATCTACAACAGGCACGGGATCGACTTTCGCGCGCCTGGTCGTGGCGCCAGGATCAGCAAGATCACAAATTCCAAACAGAATTTATTGAAAGCGAATGGATGAAAGCAAGTGAGAATTTCCAGGAAAGGATCGCCTTGATCAATAATCAAATCCGGACATATAATCTGGAAGTACCAAACGATCGCTTTCAATTACCATTAATAAACGCCGATCAGGAGATCGAGAAGGTTATCCGAACCTCTGAATCTTGAGTGGAGTGTTGCTTTCCATGGCTGCATCTGATAAACTACTTCCCAAAGGAATCTGAATGCCCCAAGCACTATACAGTAAATGGCGTCCACGCCGGTGGGAGTCCGTAATCGGCCAGGACCACATCGTCCAGACCTTGCGCAACGCTGTAACCAGCGACCGAATCGTCCATGCGTACCTTTTTGCCGGCCCGCGCGGCACCGGTAAAACCACAACTGCCCGTCTATTAGCGAAAGCTGTCAACTGCCTTGATGATGATCTAACTAAGCGCCCGTGCGATAAATGCGAACACTGCCAAGCGCTGACCTCGGGTCGCTTCCTCGATCTGATCGAAATCGATGCAGCCTCCAACACCAGCGTAGATGACGTGCGTGATCTGCGGGAGAAAATTAACTTCTCACCAAACCTTGGCAAGTATAAAGTATATGTAATCGATGAAGTTCACATGCTCTCCACCGCGGCCTTCAACGCCCTCTTGAAAACACTCGAGGAACCCCCTGCTCATGCTATCTTCATCCTGGCTACCACTGAAGTCCATAAAATTCCAGCCACGGTTCTCTCCCGCTGCCAACGGCATGAATTCCGCCGCATACCGGTCACCGATATCGTCGCTAATCTGGAAGAGCTTGCTGACAAAGAGCAGCTCCAGGTCTCAACAGAAGCCCTTGATCTTATCGCCCGTCAGTCCACAGGCAGTTTACGAGACGCAATTTCTCTCCTCGACCAGCTTTCTTCGACTGGTAAAACTATCGACCTCGAATTAGCTCAAACCATATTAGGTACAGCCACCAGCCAGGCAGTGATCGAAGTTATCGATTCGCTGCTGACCGGTGATCCGGGAGTGGGTCTTGATCACATTCACAAGGCACTCGACTCGGGCAGCGACGTCCGGCAGTTTACCCGCCAAATCGTGGATTACCTGCGCAGTTTATTGCTGATCCAGATCGGGGAGGTAAATCCCAGCAACGTGACTCCAGAGATGGAAGCCCAGTTAAAGGATCAAGCCAAGAAGATCAACACGCCAGATTTGATCAGGGTGATTCGTTTGTTCAACCAGGCAGCCAACCAATCAAGGGCAACCTGGCAACCAGGGTTACCATTGGAAGTGGCTTTCATCGAAGCCTGTCAAACCTTAGCGGATCCCAACCCGCAAACCGCACCGGCAAGCCCAGTCTCATCAGGTCGGCCAACTCCCACAGCGCAAAAAAAACAGCCCCCAGCGGAAATACTTTCCAGCACGGTTCGAGAGGGTGACGTTAACCAAGAAACCCCGTCACCGGGAGATGATCAACTATCCTCGAATCTAAATCAGAATTGGCCTCACGTGCTTGGAGCGGTACGTAAAGAACATCCCAATCTCTATGGCTTGTTGAATTCTTGCCAATCACGGCATCTAGCTGGTAGTGTATTGGTCCTTGGGTATGCCAGCGATATCCTCAAGAACCAGATGACCAAAAGAGATAACGTGGAGATCATCCAGCAAGTCGTATCCCAGGTGCTGGGGACTGAGATCGCTGTCCGCTGTGTGATCACCACCGCGAAGAACAATGACATCCCCACAGAAGTGGATGACGATGGCATGGTTGCATCAGCATTAAGGGATATGGGTGGAGAGATCGTCGATATCCAATAATCAAACCAGTTAAGAATCAGAGGTGAAGTATATGGCAAAAGGATTTAAAGGCCCCAAAGGGGCGAACATGATGCAGCAGATTCAGAAACTTCAGCAACAGATCGAGGAAACTCAAGCCCAGCTGGCTGAGGAGACTGTCACAGCGACTGTCGGCGGCGGGGCGGTGAAGATTGTTGTGACTGGGGATCAGCGCTGCCAATCGGTGGAGATTGAGGCCTCTCTTTTTGAGGAGGCTGATGTTGAAATGCTGCAAGATCTACTCCTGACGGCTATCAACTCTGGGTTGGATCAATCCCGCGAACTGGCCGCTGAACAATTGGGACCTTTAGCGGGTGGGTTGCCCATCTAATCGACTTGTTCAATGATCCTCCCTGCACCAATTCAGGATCTTATCAACGCTTTCTCACGTCTGCCGGGGATCGGACCCAAGACTGCTTCCCGGCTAACTTTCTACCTGCTCACTGCCCCAGACGATCTGTCCCAAGACCTGGCAGCAGCTTTAAGCGCTCTTAAAACACAGACTACCAATTGCCAGACCTGTTTCAATATCACCATCACAGGTCAGACACAGTGCGAGATCTGCAAAGATGCGGACCGTGACCAAGATGTGATCTGCGTGGTTGAAGAACCTCTGGATGTCCTGGCAATAGAACGCACAGAAGGTTTTCACGGTCGATACCATGTCCTCCAAGGAGCCTTGTCGCCGATTGAAGGTATCGGCCCAGAGGACCTAAAAATCCGTGAGTTATTAACCCGGGTATCCAATGCAGCCATCCGGGAGATCATCCTGGCGACAAATCCCAGCATGGAAGGTGATGCCACCGCAATGTACCTGCATCAACAGCTGGCATCATCACCTGTCCGCATCACACGTCTGGCGCGCGGCCTCCCGGTTGGCGGGGATGTGGAATATGCTGACCAGCATACTTTACTTCGAGCGCTAGCTGGACGGCAGGAAATGGGAAACTAATCCTGAATTGGAGCAACTCAATTTAAGCGTCGCATTGTAGAGTGCGGCGTATTTTCTTAGAAGGGGTAATTACATGCCAGAATTTATCCCTGGTCTCGAATTAAGCCATCTTTTCTACTGGGAGATTGTACGACCACTGCTGGATCAAAACTATCCTCAATTGCCGTATGCTGCTGCACTGCTGGGACCTGGCAGTGAGGTGCTAGGGTTTGACACTGAAATGTCAATGGACCATCACTGGTTTCCTAATGTTCAGATCTTCTTACGAGAAGAGGAAAAAGAACTCAGCGGACCAATCCACGAAATGCTGCGCTGGAACCTGCCGCCATCTTTCAGGGGTTTCCCCCTCCACTTGGAACCTATACCTGATGAACCAGGCACATATTTAATGAAATTAAAATCTGAGCCACCGTTTGATCACAATATACATCCGGTGACGATACGTTCCTTTATGGAACATTACCTCGCCTGGGATATCGACCGAGATTTTGAAGCCGCAGATTGGCTTTCAACGCCTTCCCAGATTTTGCGCTCCATATCCAGTGGGGCTGTACACTACGATGGCGTGGGTGAGCTTACTGAATTGCGAGCGCTTCTGGATTGGTACCCACACGATATCTGGCTTTATTTGCTCGCCGCAGGTTGGCAGCGGATTGGTGAGGAGGAGCACCTTATGCCCCGGGCTGGTTACGTCAATGACGAGCTCGGTTCTGACTTGATTGGCTCACGCCTGGTAAGGGATATCATGGCATTATGTTTCTTAATGGAGAAGCAGTATGCCCCCTACTCCAAGTGGTTCGGCTCAGCGTTTCAACAGCTGGCCTGCGCTGCAGATCTGACTCCAACGTTACGGCGTGCCCAGCTGGCTGAAACCTGGCAGATACGGGAAGCTACCCTTGCAGAGGCATATGAACACCTGGCAGGTATGCATAACGACCTTGACATCACAAAACCCTTGCCGCAGAAAGTGTCTAATTTCCATGACCGTCCCTTTAAGGTTATTCATGGAGACCTTTTTGCTAATGCCATTTTAAAGGAGATTCAAGATCCAGAGGTACTGAAAATATCTAAGCGCAGCCTGGTCGGAGGGATTGATCAGATCAGCGACAACACAAAATTACGTTCGGATATCACCAGGCGAGTCATCCTGCGCCAGTTATTCACCCAATAAGCTGTCCCAAGCTTTGACCAATTCTTTTCAGAACACTTCACAAATAAATGCTTGACAAGGGGCTGAATCGGCTTATAATTCTCCTCGCAAAGAATTGGAAAGATCTCGCCCAAAATTGGGAAGATTGTTACAATTTAATACGCCAAAGACGGCAAGCCATTTTAGCAGTCTTTTCGCCGGTGCCAGGAGATGGACATCGGTGATTAGTGTGTTCACCCTTGACAAGGCACCACCAGACTGATAAAATGCTGTCCGCCTTAACGGACAGAACCTTAACAACTGAAGAGTGATAGGAAGTACCTGAGAAAGAACGGGATAAGTGTGAACAGTAGTAAACTCGCATCTTTTTGTAGATGCATTTTTTTTGCGGAGAGTTTGATCCTGGCTCAGGATGAACGCTGGCGGCGTGCCTAATACATGCAAGTCGAACGGGGAGTATTAATTTCGGTTTTTACTCCT
>DAOVCZ010000175.1 GCA_030669775.1 Chloroflexota bacterium
TCCCCTAAAACTGTCTCGTAACCTTCTGGTAAATGTTCAATAAATGTATTCGCATGGGCTAATTCCGCCGCGGCGATCACTTCCTCATCTGTGGCATCTGGTCTGCCAAAACGAATATTCTCCATCACCGAAGTGCTGAAAAGAAATGTGTCTTGCAGCACGATACCGATCTGCTCCCGCAACGATTCCTTGGTCACATAACGGATATCCAGGTCATCTATCAGCAACGCGCCCCCGGTTACATCATAGAAACGGGGAATCAAGTTGACCAGGGTTGTCTTACCTGCTCCTGTTGGTCCAACAATCGCGATCGTTTGTCCAGGTTCAACTTTGAAGCTGATCCCATTTAATACACTTTCTTCTTCCTTGTAGGCCGCGAATACGTTCTGCAGCTCCACTTTTCCTTTGATGACCGGCATCTCCTGGGCATCAGGGAGATCGACGATTGAAGGCTCTTCGTCCAATAGCTCGAATATTCGTTCCCCTCCAGCTACTGCACTTTGTATATTCGTCCACATAACTGAGATTTGCTGGATCGGTTGGTTGAACCTTTGGACATAATTCAAGAAGGTGATCACCAGACCTAAAGAAAGCACAGTTCCAAAAAGAGGTTGACCACGAAGTAGCAGGATGCCGCCCACTCCAGCGACAATCGCCAAAGCCAGGTAACCCATAGCCTGGAGCGTTGGAGCAAGAGCACTGGTGAACGAAACTGCACGAATGTTAGCATCTCGGTTGGCGGCATTAGTGAGCATGAAGTTATCGATATTTTCCTGTTCACGACTGAAAGCCTGGACTTCTCGAACTGCAGAGATCGTCTCCTGGAGTTCGGCGTTCACACTACCCATCTCCAATCTCGTCTGGCGAAACGCTTTCCTGGCCTGCGACGAGAACCACATTGTGGCGATGATCATGAACGGCACCGCGGAAAGGCTCACCAGTGCATAAACGACACTTGCTTGAAACATGCTGTATCCAATCCAAAGGATCAATAATGCACCGCTTAGAACGCTAATCAGGCCAAAGGTGAACACCTGCTGGATAGTGTCGGTATCGTTGGTGATGCGGCTCATCAAGTTTCCTGCTTCTTGTTCTGAGTAATATCCCAAGGACAATCGATGCAGATGATTGAAAAGTTCAACTCGCAGTTGGCGCAATACATGTTGGCCTGACCAATTCATTAAATAAACGGTCAGCCCAGTTAGTATGGCGGTCAATAAGTACAAACCGACGATCATTAGAGTAACCCGTCCCAAACCTGCGAGTCTTTCCGCGGCTGTCAAAACCGCCGGATCGGATTCCATGGTGCAGTTGTTGACCGCTCCGCTGGCTATACCTCCTTCGGAGGCCAGCGGGAGGTTCCCGAAGGCAGTCACCGCGGCTGGTGTAAGGTAACAATCTACTAATTGTCCGATCAACTTGGGTGACTCAACTTGTGCCCACGTTGATCCGATCAACATCACCCCAGCTAAGACAAGTATTAACCAATATGGGCGGAAATATCTCCCGAACCGACTGAGTGTCTCCCCAACCCGTTTGGGTTTCAAAGTGTCACGACCCATCGCTCTGCTTATGCCATGTGGTCCACCAAACATGTTTATCCTCCAATAAAACCCGGATCAACCAGCTCTGGGTCGTCTGAATCACCAATTAACTGAGAGCTGTAAATATCCGCGTAGATTTCGCTTGTTTCAAGTAGGTGTTCATGATCCCCACTGGCGACGATCTGTCCCTTATCTAACACCAGAATTTGATCCGCGTTCATAACCGTACTGATCCGCTGGGCAATGACAAAACTTGTGCGCCCCATCATCAGCTCATCCAAAGCCTTTTGAATCTCGGCCTCGGTCACCAAGTCTACGCTGCTGGTCGAATCATCTAAAATGAGAATCCTTGGATTGAGAAGCAGTGCTCGCGCAATCGCCACCCGCTGTTTCTGACCGCCACTTAATGTCGTTCCCCGCTCGCCTACTGGGGTGTCATACCCTTCGGGGAAAGACATGATTTCTTCGTGTGCTGCGGCTGCTCTACTGGCCGCTTCGATCTCATCGAAAGAAGCATCTGTCCTACCAAAAGCGATATTCTCACGAATGGTCCCTGCAAACAAGGTTGTCTCTTGCAGGACAATTCCAGTCTGTGAGCGAAGGGAGTCGAGCTTGACATCTTTCAGATCGTACCCATCAATAGTTATCGATCCTTCAGTTGGATCGTAGAACCTGGGCAGCAGATTAATGATCGTCGACTTTCCAGAGCCCGTCGCACCCAATAAGGCAACAGTTTGACCCGGCTTCACGTCAATATTCACATCTTTCAAGACCGCTTCTCCACTGCTGAAATAACGAAAAGTAACATTATCAAACTTAATTCGTCCTTCTACTTGAGGCAGTGTTATCGCATCCGGTTTATCCATGACCTCATTTTCAACATCCAGAATTTCAAATATCCTGGTCGACGATGCTGAAGCCTGAGACATCTGAGTGATGATCATCCCCAATTGAGCAGCGGGCATAAATAGAAATATCAGGTAAAGGCTGAACTCCTGCCACTGACCTATGGTGAGTGTTCCCCCAATAATTTGTCTACCACCAAAATAGAGAACCATCGCCTGACCGAGGCTGGCTATCAGAATTACGAATGGAAATAGAATGCTGAAAAATCGGGCGACATAAATTTGCTGGTCCATAAGTTCATCAGCAGCACCGTCAAACTTCTTTTGCTCACTTTTCTCACGGGTAAAGGCCTTGACAACTTTGATCCCAGACAGATTCTCTTGCAGGATGGTATTTACTTTATCCAAACGTTTTTGAATCTTTAGGAACAGCGGTCCCATTTTGGATCCAAAAATCATGAACAAGACCAGGGCAATGGGTAAAATCGGCAGAGCGATAAATGTCAACCTAACGTTGGTTGAGAACAAGATCGCCAGCGTGCCAGCCAGCAAGATGATTGCCCCTACGGCCATCAACAATCCCTGACCGATGAACATGCGTACCTTTTCAACATCATCAGTTGCGCGGATCATCAGCTGACCAGTCTGGTTGCGATCATGGTAAGAAAAAGACAATCCCTGTATCTTGGCGAATAATTCGTTTCGCATATCGAAGGCAATACTTTGTGAATTGCGCTCTGCAGTAAAGGTTTGCAGAAATGCGAATACCCCTCGCACAATAGCGAAGATCAAAATTGCAACAGCAGACGTGATCAAGAGGCGTTCTGCATTCTCGTAATTAAAGATCAGCTGTACTTCTGTGAGTCCTAATCCTTCTAATATTTGGTCCAATATTCCTGCGGGCATGGTATCCATGCGTGGAACGATGGCGTTAGCTATCGAACCTTGGGCTACCGCGTCGATGATATTCCCCAACATGCGGGGAACCATCAATTGCGCTAAAGTGGCAATAACCAGGAACAAATAAGGGATAATCGCCTGCCAACGATAGCGCCCCAGATATTGAATAGCCCGAGTCAATGTTTTTCGATCAACCTGAGCTTGTCGTCTTTCCATTCTTGAAGTTTGCAAAGATAACTCTCCTTATCCGGTGTACAGACCTTGAGGAAAGGTCAATCTGAAGTTGGGAATTTCTCCTCAAGGATGTTAGTTTGCCTAATATTCTCAATCTGATTCTTTCCCGGTTCCAAGTCCCGGGCGGCATTTGTTAGAATGGTCAAAGCATTGATGATCAACGATTGTTCCTCTATGGTTAGGGCATCGGTAAGCCTCTCCATCCACCGCCGGCGGACTTCAATACTTTCGCGAACAATGGATCGCCCTCTGTCTGTTAATCTCAACTGCTTCGCCCGGCGATCAACGGGGTCTTCAGTCCGCTCAATCAACCCATGCTGAACTAGACGATCAATCATCTGGCTTGCTGCCGCATTGGTTACTCCCAGCAGGTCTCCAATATTTGATACGCCACATCTGCTGCCGTGGTGCAGGTGAAATAGCGTGCTCATCTGGGCCATTGATAAGCCTGAATCCTTACTAAACTGGATAAAATCATGCATCGAACGACGCATGAATGTCTCAGACCAATTACGCAGAACCAGGGTAAACTCATTAGATCTTGTCATAGTTAAGCACCTTAATTAGTTAATGGCGGTTAACTATACGAGCAAATGACTAGAATGTCAATAATAATTTTAGGTAGACTAATTCTTGTCTAAATTAATCTGATCAATATCGTATAATCCAAGATGAGTACCTTGTCACTTGATACAAAAACGGTCTTGGAAGAAGAAAATTCGTCATGAAATGGGAAAAAGATAACTTAGAGATATCTACACAAGGGAAAGGCCTTTATCCTTTCACTAATCTAGTGAATAATCTGATTCAAGAGTGGGCAGTTGAGCAAGGTATGTGTTATTTGTATATGCCGCACACCAGCGCTTCCCTGGTGGTCAGTGAAAGCTATGATCCGACAGCAAAGATCGACCTGGAGGAATTTATGGAGCGCTTAGTACCCGAAAACCAGGGCTGGTTCCGCCATACCTTCGAAGGATCAGATGACTCCCCCTCCCACATGCGGGCAATGTTAACTCACACCAGCCTATCAATTCCAGTTGATAATGGAAATCTCAGTATCGGTACCTGGCAGGGGCTGTATCTTTTTGAACACCGGTCCAGACCGCACAGGCGGAAAGTTTTAATTCGCTGCCTATCAATCGATTAAATGAATTCTTGAAGGAA
>DAOVCZ010000091.1 GCA_030669775.1 Chloroflexota bacterium
TCCTGGGGATGACCACAGCTCTGCAACTGATGGAAATTTCCCGACCCGATCATCCGCTATTGCAGTTTATTTTACGCAATGCCCCAGGAACCTACCAGCACAGCCTACAGGTTGCTAACCTGGCAGAACAGGGAGCAGAGATCATCGGTGCTGATACTTTGCTCACCAGGGTTGGGGCAATCTATCACGATTCGGGAAAAGCGCTCAATCCGTACTTCTTCATCGAAAACCAATTGCCTGGTAATAAAAACCCCCATGATACACTCGATCCAGTATCCAGTGCCCAGATAATAATCCGCCATGTTCCAGACGGGGTCGAGCTGGCCCGTAAACACCGCCTTCCTCGACGAATTCTGGACTTCATTGAAGAACACCATGGGACAATGATAACCCGCTACCAGTATGCCAAGGCTGTTGAAGCTGCTGATGGCGATGAAAGCCTGGTGGATGAAAGCCAGTTTAGCTATCCTGGACCCAGGCCTAGGTCCCGCGAGACAGCGATCTTGATGCTGGCGGATGGTAGTGAAGCCAGAGTCCGAGCAGAACGACCAGCGGATGAAAATGAACTTCGCAAGGTGATTAAAAGTGTCATCGAATATCGCTTATCTTCGGGTCAACTCGACGAAACTGATCTTACATTGCGCGATCTGGATGAGCTGATCGACTCGTTCACCACAACTTTGCGTGGGATTTACCACCCCAGGCTTGAATACCCGGATGCTAAAAAAGAGATCCCTGCAAAGAGTAAAGAGATCCCCACGGTTCCCATTCTCTCGAGAAAATCACCTGACGTATCAGCCAACCCACGCCAGGATTCTTGAATGACAGTTTTCCTTACTTTTGCTGATTCCTATGCAGACCTATTAAACATTTCTGTAATCGAACACTGCGTTTTAACAACTCTTGAATACCAGGGGGTTTCAACCGATACTGATCTCTCCATAATAGTTGACAATGATTCCCGTATTCAACAACTCAATCAAGAATTTATGGGCATTGATGCTCCAACAGATGTCTTGGCATTTCCTGCCGGGCACCTTGATCCGGATACAGGACGCGTTTACTTGGGAGATGTGATAATTTCTTTCCCGCAGGCAAAAAATCACGCCGATCAAACCGGACATTCATTGGCGGCTGAAATTAATTTGTTGGTCGTTCATGGAGTCCTTCACTTGCTCGGGTATGATCACGATGAGCCTGAAGGAAAAGCGAAGATGTGGTCAGCCCAAACACAAATTTTGACCACTCTCGGTGTGAGAAATAATTCACCTGAACTTTCAAAGTAGTCTTATGGGTAAACTATGATCCATTTTCTCAAGACACGGGCTAAATCCTTCCGCTACGCATTCGTCGGGTGGTGGTTTGTCATCCGCACCCAGAGAAACGCCTGGATACATGCCATCGTCAGCATCGCGGTAATCGCTGTTTCCATCTGGTTGCGATTAAATACACAGGACTGGGCAATTATCATCATCGCCATCGCCATGGTGTGGACCGCTGAATTTATCAATACAGCCCTTGAAGCTGTTGTCGATTTAGCCAGCCCAGAACAACATGATTTAGCAAAGGTGGGTAAAGATGTTGGGGCAAGCGCAGTCCTGATCGCGGCAGGTTCTGCTGCAATCATCGGTTTCTTAATCTTGGGACCTCTCCTGTGGGAACGATTGAGTAATTTATTCAGGTAGTTTTTGAAAGCTACAGAATATAATCATATCTAATGATGTCAGCTATGACAAATCTATCATTTTCATTTGGCACCGTTGGTTCTCCCAAGTCAACCCCAAAGAAACCAGGGGGCAGCGTTGGAGGAATACTACGCAGCGCTGAACTTGGCTTGTTTAGTCTTGAACTCGGTTGGGTGCGCTCCGTACGTGTTTCTGAGAAAACTTGCGCTCTAATTAAGTCTACCGCTGAAGAAAATGACGTCTCGATCAGCGTGCATGCCCCCTATTTCATCAATTTGAACGCCGATGACGAAGAGTGGCCAAAATCTCGCAAACGCCTCATGGATGCAGCATATTATGGCAATTTAGCTGGCGCCACAGATATCGTCTTCCATCCCGGGTCCTATTTCCAGCATCCCCCAGAGGAAGTATTGCCGATTGCAATTCAGCGATTGCAGAGTTGTAGGGAGGAACTGAGCGCCGCAAAAAACGAAGTGATCTTACGACCAGAAACTATGGGAAAATCCGCGATGCTGGGTTCATTGGATGACACGCTAAAGATGAGCCAGGCAATAGAAGGCGTCCAACCCTGTTTAGATGTGGCTCACCTGTTTGCCCGACCGGGCGATGGCTCCGTTAATTCTTATGATCATTGGGCTCAAGCTTTGGAAGATTATGGTAATGCGCTGGGAGAAAATTCTCTCAAGAATCTGCATATCCACATCTCAGGTATTGATTATGGAGAGAAAGGGGAAAAAGAACACCTTCCGCTGGATGAGTCCGAACTTGATTATGAAGTCTTTCTAAAAGCTCTGAACGATTTTGACTGCCAGGGTCGCATCTTATGCGAAAGCCCAATCCTCGAAGAGGACGCGCTTAAATGCAAACAAACCTGGTGTGAGATCAGCCAAGAAGAATGTGATAGATAGCTTGAGGAAAGGAGATTAGCGAACCTGATTGAAATTGATTAAGATCAGGTTCTTTTCACATTCGGAGAAGGTGTCAAAATAAATTTGATCGGAAAGTGGCAGCATTGCTTGATCTAATAACTGGACCCACAGGGTCTGGGTTGATTCAATCGGTTCCTCTCCCAGCTGAAACTCATAACCCCCTGGTCCATAAGTGGACACCATCCCAATCGTGCCCAGATTATCAACCGACTCACCGTTCAACATTCCCCCCAATTGAACCAGCAAACCCTGCTCAATCGGTGCACCGGTCAGGTCAAAGGCACGCCCTCCTACACCCATCCAATTACAACCTAGTTCGGAATGTCCGATATTGTTGAGTGCCACTGGGTCACCGGGGTGAAGCACAAATGGCATACCATCAGTAGGTGTTGAGGTCGGCTGACCGTCGCCAGGTGTTTCAGTCGGTAAGATATCACCAGGTGTTTGAGTAGAAATTTCTATCGTCGCTGTTACCGCCGGTTGAGTGTTCGTTGGCACTGCCGTGTTTGTTGGCTGAGGCGTCTGGGTTGCTGGATCAGTAGGAGCTGGGGTCCAGGTTGGTGGAAGAACACTCTTTGGAGTTGGGGTTGCTGTCGGTAACTCCGCCTCAACTGGCATAGTCGGTGGGGGATAGGGGTTCAAGGAGTTTTGCGGATAGATCATGAACAAACCGAGCACAACGCAAACACAGAATGTCATGAGCAGCACAATTACTGTGAGGATATTCCAGATTACAGCTGCGCTCTCTCTGGCCGGCTGTAGTGCTTCATCCGAGTAATCAAAAGAGTCCATAGGTCACTAACCTTACTGAAGAGACAGAATTACGATATTGCTTTGATCGCGCTGCACTGCGACCCAATCCCGCAATGCATTTTCCTGCCAAACCAAGCGCGCTTCAGGGCTTAATAGATGGTCGGGGTCTTTTTCCACTACCTGGATTATATGATATCCCACTGAGGTCTCAATTACAGGCGAATATTCTCCAACCGCCAGATTGAAAGCCGCCTCTTCAATCGCTTGATGAGGCAAGAAATCCCTCGGGAACCAACCTAGTTCGCCCCGGTTTACCGGTTCATAACTTGCTGCTAAGGTTGCAAAATCCTTGCCAGATTCGAGCTCCGCAAGGATTTGATTCGCTTGGTCTAAATTATAAAGCAAGATCTGAAGAACATACACTTGTTCAGCGGATCGGGGTACTTCTGCAAGTATTTTATCTCTCATCCAGGCTCCCATGATCGACCTTCTCAGGGTTTCTTTGAAACTTTGTTGAGTATATCCATTTTCAAGGAGCCAATCTCCAAAGGAAAGTTCTCCCCCTGAGGCAGCGATCAAATCATCCATTCGTGCCTGTAAAATCTCTTCATCCACCACAAAACCATTCTTCTCTGCAGCCTGTACAAACAGTACTTGAGTGATTAAATCTTCCAGAACGAACATAGCTGCGTCCGATTGATCTATGGAGGGCTCATTTCCTTGGGCTGAGAGATAGCGATTCAGTTCTGCCTCGTACTCCTCCAGCCTAATCCCAACTCCGTTAACCATAGCTACCATCGGGATTTCAGTCGCAGTTGGTGGGATTGAGGTCTGGGTGATTGTCGGGACAGGCGAATCAATCGGCGTAACAGTAGGCGTGGCAACCTGCTCGATCTCACCACAAGCTGAGATCAACCAAATAATTGACAACACAATTATTACTCTACCCAAGGAAACCAATGAAGAATTCATGCCGGCTAAATTATACTCGCCTCCAGACTCATTTCCTGATGGGATTCGAGATATATCCACCATCGACATGGTTTTTTTGCCCAGATGAGGATAAAATAACTACAGGAGTCAAACTTTGTCTCATCGAATCTTTCACAATCTATTTTGCTGTGTATTCCGCGTACTTTTCTTTCTGCTAACCAGGCTTCGGGTTTATGGGAGGGAAAACATTCCCAGAAAAGGCGGATATATCGCTGCAGCAAATCACTTAAGCATAATCGAAGTACCCCTGGCTTATTGTTTACTGAAACGGTACGACGTGACTGGTTTAATCGCCAAAAAACATCAGAAAAATCCTTTCTTTCGCTTTATGATCAACGCACTGGATGGGATCTGGTTAAACAGGGAAGAAATTGACACACGAGCCTTGAAAGCTGCCCGTGACCATTTGAAAGGAGGCGGCGTTCTGGGTGTCGCTCCTGAAGGCACCCGCAGTGACACCGGTGCGCTACTTCAAGCAAAAACAGGTATTGCTTTCCTGGCTGATCAAGCTGATGTCCCGATTCTACCTGTTGCGGTATCCGGCACATGGCAAATCACCTCTGAGATTCTCACCTTTCGCCGCCCGGTGATAAAGGTTAATGTTGGTGAACCTTTTTCACTGCCAAAAGTTGATCGCAAAGAGCGCGATAAAGATCTGAGGCGAAATACCGACGAGATCATGTGCCAGCTGGCTGCCCTGCTACCCCCTGAGAATCGCGGTGTTTACGCTAATCATCCTAGAGTACTCGAATTACTCCAACTTCAAGCAAATCACTAACCTAAATTCTTGATCCTTCCTAACCTGCAATCCCTTGACAGGGTCAGGGTTTTTGCTGATAATTAGGTAACTTCCTACATTGAACAGCGATGACGGAGAAAAGTAAGTCAACAAAAACTGACAGGGAAGTGCGGGGCGCTGACTGAGACCTCCACCCAGTGAAAGTTGACTGAAGTTCCCTCCTGAGCTGCCCAGGGGAACGATCGTTATCGATCCAGTAGTTTGGGCCGCTGTCCCAGCGTTATCCCGGGAAGCCAATCGCGAACCATTGCTGTTGGTCATTGAGTGGACCATTTTTCACCGGTCAAATTGGGTGGTACCGCGGGAATTCCATCCCGTCCCTTCACAGGACGGGATGTTTTTTCATAACCATGGAGGTACGCATGCTGGAGCAACTGGAGAAAATTGAACAAGACGCCCTTTCCGCTCTAGAAATGATGGATGATCAAGAAGCGCTGGAAAGCTGGCGGGTTGCCTACTTGGGACGAAGTTCCCCCCTGATGGCGGTCTTCGATCAGTTGGGGCAGCTACCTAAGGATGAGCGACCAGCTATCGGTCGGCGTGCAAACCAGGTAAAGCAATCCCTGGAATTGAAGCTTGATGAGAAAACCGAAAAGCTCAAACAGGTTGAATTGCGTCGCGCCCTTGAAACTGAACGATTGGATATCACCCTACCTGGTAGGGCAGTTTCTCTCGGTCGACTCCATCCGATAACGAAAACTCTGCGCAAAGTCTACCAGATCTTCGCTGAGATGGGTTTCCAGGTCTATTTGTCGCGGGACGTTGAAACCGATGAATATAATTTCCAGCTGCTTAATTTCCCTCCCCACCATCCCGCACGGGAGATGCAGGATTCATTTTACATCGAAGGGGAATTTGAGGAAGATAATCCCCTCCTACTGCGCACACATACCTCTCCAGGACAGATTCGCGCTATGCGAGAGTATTCAGCAGCCAATCCGCAGGACCCGCCTCCGGTCCGCATAATTCTTCCCGGGATGTGCTACCGCCACGAGCAGGTTACCGCACGCGCTGAATCCCAATTCACCCAGGTTGAAGGATTGGCGGTTGGCAAAACTATAACCTTCAGCGATCTGAAAGGTACATTGAGCGATTTCAATAAACGCATGTTCGGAGAAAATGTTCGCTCCCGCTTCCGCGCCTCTTATTTCCCCTTCACTGAACCAAGCGCTGAGGTTGACATCGAGTGTTTTGTCTGCGGTGGTGAAGGCTGTCCAGTCTGCAAACGCACTGGCTGGTTGGAGATTTTGGGCTGCGGAATGGTCCATCCGATCGTACTGCAAAATGGTGGCTATGACCCGAGCATTTACACCGGATTTGCTTTCGGATTAGGACCTGAACGCATCACCATGCTGTGTTACCGGATCGAGGATATCCGATATTTTTGGGCAAATGATATTCGCTTCTTGGAACAGTTTTAGAGGCGATTAGAGACAGAAAAAACTATCAATGGATACCTCCTATAACTCTTAACAACGTATTCACTGATCTCTCCCAACCTTTAGGAGATATTTTATGAAAGTACCATTATCCTGGATAAAAGATTATGTCGATGTCGAGCTGCCAGTAGAAGAGCTCGCCCGCCAATTAACCATGGCTGGCTTAGAAGTCGAAGAGATCATTTTTGTTGGTCTCCCTAAACCCGGTGGTAAAGTCGAAATTCATTCGAGTGGGGATACTCGTCAAGAGACAAAGATCTCAGGCATCGAATGGGATGCAGATAAGATCGTGGTTGGCGAAATACTGGAGGTGATGCCCCACCCTAACGCAGATCGTTTGGTGTTGTGCCGCCTTGACGATGGGCAGCAGGAGCATATCGCCCTCACCGGAGCTCCAAATCTCTTCCCTTTTAAAGACCAGGGACCACTTGAAGCGCCAATTAAAGTTGCCTACGCACGGGAGGAAGCCAGACTCTACGATGGACACCAATCTGGTCAGGTATTGATGACTCTCAAGCGTACAAAAATCCGGGGAGTAGAATCCTATTCAATGGCTTGTTCGGAAAAAGAATTGGGTATTTCCGACTCCCATGAAGGGGTAATTATCCTCGATCCAGATGCCCCGCTTGGTATGCCTTTGGTGGACTACATGGGAGACGCTGTCTTTGACATCGCCATCACACCTAATATCGCCCGGGATACAAATATCCTGGGCATCGCGCGAGAA
>DAOVCZ010000070.1 GCA_030669775.1 Chloroflexota bacterium
GAAAAAACTTCACAGATCCATCTCAATTTACGAGCTCTCTTTAACCCAATAACGTTACGAATACTTATGAAGCTTGGACTATCCCGGCGGAAACATAGAAAATAAGGTGAAGCGCGAGATCACCCTGAGTGCGCTTATCAGCCAAGATACCAACGATCGAAAATAGGATCATGGCTGGGATCAGGTAAAAACCTATTGTCCAAGCCCCTAGGATGACAAGTGCCAATAATCCACCTCAGCAAGCCATTTGCCAAGATATCTCCTGGGAAATTAAAAGATCCGGGGGAACCATATTACACAAGACCCAGATAATTGGATGCCAATTCAAAAGTTGCCAATCCAAGGACCAGACAAGAAATTGAAAGTAGAATAAATTTTCCTCGCTTTTCTCTAATGGCAGGAAATAAGAACAGAGAAATCAAGATGAATGTCCCCCCCAAGCAGAGGTAGACACCGATATACATAATTCAAATCTATCAGCAAATTATTTAAAGAATTTAAGGGTAATTATTTTATCAAGGCTTGGTCAAGATGTGGAAAATTCGATCCAGTGCCCAATCAACAGTTTCGCGATCTATGATTAGTGGTGGTGTAAAGCGAAGCACATTACCGTGGGTTTCCTTGACTAATATCCCATTTTTCTGGAGGATTTCAGCAAATCTTCGCCCACCTCCAGCACTGGGTTTTAGCTCTACTCCGATAAGCAGACCTTTACCGCGAACTTCCTTGACATGTCGGCTGGGGATCTCCGCAAGGCGGTCGGCAAAGTATTCTCCGATTTCTGCAGAGTTCTGGATCAAGTTTTCACTAGTGATGACTTTTAGTGCTGTCCGGGCAATCGCCGCGCCTAAAGGATTACCCCCGAAAGTTGAACCATGCTCTCCAGGCTGGAAAAGACCCATTATGGATCGATCGGCTAAAACCGCAGAAATTGGATAAAAACCGCCAGAAAGAGCTTTACCTATGACCATCACATCTGGTCGAACAGATTCATGGTCACAAGCAAATAGTTGACCCGTTCTACCCAAACCAGTTTGGATTTCATCCGCGATCATCAAGACATTATTCTTAGAGCATAATTCTCTCATCTGTTGAAGGTAACCTGGAGGGGGTACAATCACCCCTGCTTCACCTTGGATTGGCTCAACCAAAATGGCAGCAGTGTTTGGCGTGATTGCTCTGGAAAGAGCTGCAACATCTCCATATGGTATGGTGGAAAATCCTGGAGTGAAGGGGCCAAATCCATCCCGGTAAGCCTCTTCTGATGAGAATGAGATTATTGTAATGGTGCGACCATGGAAATTCCCTTCGAGGGTGAGGATCTCAGCCTGGTTTTGAGGAATGCCTTTAATCTGGTAAGCCCATTTTCGAGCCAATTTGATAGCAGTTTCAACCGCCTCAGCTCCAGAATTCATGGGAAGTGCCATTTCATAGCCAGTTAATTCCGCTAATTCTTTATACAGGAGGGGAAGTTGATCATTGCGGAAGGCCCGCGAGGTTAACGTGATGTGTTGAGCTTGATCCACCAAAGCTGCAAGTATTTTTGGGTGTACATGACCCTGGTTCACTGCGGAATAGGCACTCAAACAGTCTAAATAGCGATTGCCATCAACGTCAAACACCCACACGCCCTCCCCGCGTTTTATGACAACGTCAAGCGGTAGGTAGTTGTGGGCGCCATATTGGTCCTCTAATGCGATGTAATCATTGGTTTTCATATTTTTCTATATCAATTGATGAGATATTTTCAAACGTTTTGCAGTATAACATGGATGTTCTCACACAGCTGATGTCTATATACTGGTGAACCATACGAGAGAAGTCAAATAATAAGGAGCACAATCTGATTGGGTAGAGAGGTATGCTCAAAATTATTGCATCACAGAAGTTGATATAATTCCCGATGTATTATTTAGCATTCTCTCGAAATAGGAATACTCTTTTTGAACCGTTATGTGAATTAATTAGGAGGAGAGAAATGGCACGAAAGATACAGGCAGTGGTCAATCCGGGCTCAGGTCAACCAAAGCCAATTTTGCATACCTTAAACCAGGTCTTCCGAACTGCAGGGGTGGAGTGGGATATCTCATTAACTCAAAATAGCGGTGATGCAGAGCGCTTCGCCAGGGAGGCTGTCGAGGCAGGAGTTGACGTGGTGGCAGCTTTTGGGGGGGATGGGACGGTGATGGAGGTTGCTCGTGGAGTAATGGATAGCGAGGTTCCAATGGCAATCTTGCCTGGAGGGACGGCCAACTTGATGTCTGTGGAGCTTGGTATCCCCAAGGATCTAACCAAAGCAGCGGAAATCGCAGCAAACGCAAATAGTCCGATAAAATCTATTGATGTCGGTGAGATTGGCGGGACGTATTTCTTGTTACGAGTGGGCTTGGGCATTGCTGCCCAAAAGGTTGAAATTGCTGACCGGGATATGAAGGACCGGTATGGCATCATGGCATACTCGATCGCCGCGCTCAAAGCCATGAAAGATGCAAAATCGGTGAAGTATAAATTTATCTTGGATGGAGAGGAATTCGAGGCGGAAGGGGTGACCTGCCTGGTTGACAATGCTGGAAACTTTGGCGTCTCGGGATTTTCAGCCAGCAAGAAGATCAGCGTTTTCGATGGTCTATTAGATGTAATTTTAGTGCGAGATAGGAGTTTTCAATCATTTGTTGATGTTGGAAAAAGTGTAGCTACTTCTACTCCAAGTTCAGATACAGTTTATCATTGGCAAGCCAAGGAAATCAATATCGAAACTGATCCACCCCAAAAAATCCAGGTTGACGGAGAGATAGGCTGGCAGACTCCGGTTGCGATAAAGGTTATTCCAGCAGCGGTGCGGATATTAACCGGTGGGGAGTGAGATTTATTCTGGTATTGGTTTATCGCTAAGGATGGAATTTGTCAGATAATCCCATCTGTTTTACATGACGTGTGTGATAAGTAAAATGGTTTTATGCAAACCTGGGACTGGTATCGCGATCTGTTCTCAACCAGCTGATCAGGAAAAGAATCCCCGGAATTAAGACTGGTAATAAGATAACTGGTACAACATACAAGCCTCTACCCCGACCACCGAAGGTAATCTACATCAGGTAGTTAGCAATAACACATACGATCGATAGTACACTTCCAAATCCTTCCCAACGCCAGGCGAGTGCTAAGCCAATCACACCCGGAAATAAGGATAGGGGAATTAGATTCTCATACCAGGGGTAAGTGCCGATCAACTGTGGATTCATCCAGGCTTCGATTATCTCGGCAATAATGATGATTAAAGTAAAAGCGAAGATGACCAGGCTCCAAATTCGTGCTATTTTGCGTAAAGTGTTCGTGGTCTTATCATAATCGGATACAGATGCAATCTATTTAGCCTCCACATTAATATAACAAAACACCGCTAACTGGTGGCAGCGGATTCGTTCTTGCAGGGAAGATTTCCTCGAAGAGGGATCTATTCAAGACTGCCTGCGATTTTCCCTCCTTCAATTCAATAACCTAATTCCAATTATCGCAAAGCTAGCAAATAGGGAATTAATTAGAGTTTCTAAAAAGTTTTCAATTGGAGCTGCGTGACATTCCAGGTTCATATTCTGTTCTTCATGGGTGCTCCGTTGGATATATGACATGTATACCGGTTGATATAGCACTTTATCTACTTGACCGTTTTGCTTGTGGATAACTTAATGTTGATTGTTTGCTTTCACTGGAAACTCACATCTGCTGGCATACCTGGTTTAAGCTGACCTTGTGG
Organism: Chloroflexota bacterium; assembly: GCA_030669775.1. Classification (GTDB taxonomy): domain Bacteria; phylum Chloroflexota; class Anaerolineae; order Anaerolineales; family UBA4823; genus PFL25. The sequence continues at coordinate 3,755 of DAOVCZ010000070.1, forward strand.
GTCTTCCACCGATAATTCGATTTCAAATACGGTGGTCTGGCGGTCTTCCTGGGTTTGTACGTTGCGCGGGGTATATTCTGCCCGATCGGCAATGCGGATCACCGTGGCATTGAAAACCTGACCTGGGAAGGAATCAACACTTACACTGGATTGATCTCCAAGGCTTATCTGTCCATATAGGTTTTCTGGAACATAAACTTTAACCGTTAATTGATCCAATTGACCAATGGTAAAGGCAGCCATTCCTGGTTGGATAATTTCTCCAGGTTCAATATTGCGAGTCATCACAGTTCCAGCTACCGCGGATGGGACTTCAAGTTTTTCTATCTGAAGATCAATTAAGTCGAGTGCAGCCTGAGCCTGATCGACCATCCTTTCACCTTGCGCGATCCCACTCTCGGCTTGGTTGATGTTTGCATGAGCTTGACCGACAGCAGATTCTGCTTGAAAGACAACTGCTTCAGAAGCTCTTAATGCTTTGGAGTGTTCACCGGTGAGTAGTGCATTGAATTGGTCCAAAGCGGTATCATACCTTTCACGAGCAACAGTTAACTTAGCTCTTGCCTCGAGAACATCGGATGCAGATTGATCGGAAAGGATCTTTTCGTAAGCTGATTGGGCAGCTTCTAACTCGGCCTCGGCATTATCATAGATGATCTCGAGGTAATCCTCTAATTCTTCCTTTCCTTCCCGATGAATTTTACGGTCTGTTAATTCTTCTGCAATCAGGAATGCGATTTGGGCTTTCAATAATCTCTCTTCGGCAGCTCGCAGGCCAGCATGGCTTACCTCTTCAAGGACTGACTCAAAATTTACTTCTTCGACTTCAAGAGCTTCTTGAGCTTCCTCGACCTCAGATTCGGCAGCAGAGATTTCTTCCACTTTTTGAAAATACCAGGTAGGTAGTGAAAATTCTTTGGGGATTTCCTGCTTCCAGGCTTCTATACGCTCTGGTTGTTCTGTGAGACGAGCGTTGTCGAGCTCCAATTCGTATTGTATATTGGCAATATCAACTCCGGCTTCAGCAGCGGTCAGAGCAGCATGGGCAGCTTCAAGAGACGTTTTGGATGTGGCCAGCTGCGCATTAGCCATCTCTAATGCGGCGAGGGCTTGCTCCCGCTGGGCGCCCAACAAATCACCTTCCAGGCGGAATATGATCTCTCCCACCTCAACATCATCTCCTTCCTGTTTAAATACTTCTGCAACCCGTCCACCTAACTCTGGTGAGACTACCACCTCAATTGCCTCAACTACTCCTGAAGCCTCTAATATTTCTTCTCCATCTGCCATGAGGACATCACAGCTCGAGATTAATAGGATGAGGATGAGTAGAAAGGGTATCAACTTATATTTATTAGCGAAGTTCATTTTAGCCTCCAGTTGAAAACTCCTGCGCAATGGTGAGAGCATGATTACGAAATTTGAATGCACACTTAAGGTGTAAGATTAGCGCATGCTGGCAATAAAAACATCCTCCAATGATGGCTCGATGATAGCCATTTCTCCTGGATTTATATTTGCTCGACGTAATTCGGAAGCGATGGCATGCTGAGACTTTCTCACATTCGGGGCGATAACATGGATTGAAGTTCCATATAATTCCACTTCGTTGATCGGTAAACGTCCTTCTCGAAGGGCAGAATGAAGAACACTGAGCGCTTTTTCCGTATCCGAGGGTTCGAATTCCAATACTTGACCTGGCATCTTCTCCTGCTTAATCTGTTCCGGAGAACCGAAAGCTGTGATGCTCCCATGTTGGATGAAAGCCAGCTTGTGGCAGTGTTCTGCTTCGTCCATATAATGAGTGGTGACAAACACAGTCACACCGAGGGCTGCTTGCTCATATAACAGATTCCAGAAGGCCCGTCTGGAAACAGGATCAACACCTGCAGTTGGTTCATCAAGGAAGAGAACTTCTGGTTGGTGGATGATAGCGGCGCTGAGAGCTAACCTTTGTCGCCAACCACCCGAGAGCTCCTTAGTTTGGGTATGTTCACGACCCTCTAAACCAGACATCTGCAACGCTTCTTGAATATGCTCAACCAATTCTGTATTGGATAACCCGTAGGCTTTTCCATAAAATTGCAGGTTCTGTAAGACTGTGAGGTCGTTATACAGACTGAAGCGTTGTGACATATAACCAACTTGTTGCCGGATTTGGCTTGTATCTCCGTTAACCTCCAATCCCAAAACTTTTACCTGTCCAGATGTGGGTCTTAACAATCCCAGCATCATGCGAATAGTGGTGGTTTTGCCAGAACCATTCGGTCCCAAGAATCCAAAAATCTCACCTTTCTGTACGTCAAAACTGACCTCTGAAACAGCTTTGAAATCCCCAAATTTCTTTGTTAATTCATGGGCATGTATTGTTGAGTCGTAATCGCTCACATTTCATCCTTATTCACGTCAAGTAGGAAACAAAATCCGTTTTCATTGATCGATTCAATGTAAAGCGAGCTCAATCTAACGCTCGCCGCACGAAACGGAAGGAGAAGGTACCAATAAGAATTCCTAGAATCAACAAGGCCAGAACATTCAGCCATAATGCTTCCAATCCGGTCCCCTTGAGCAGAATACCGCGCATTATGGCTAACATATGGTGGGCGGGAACAACGTTGGCAAGATATTGAAGAATCTGAGGCATCGATTCGACCGGTGTTGCATATCCTGTGAACATGAAATCCACCATACCGACGATCAACACCAATAAAAATGCCTGGTGTTGGGTGCGGGATATTACGCTGATCACCAATCCTTTCCCGAGTTCAACCAATATATAGACTAATACAAGGATTAGCAATAGTGGTAAAGGTCCCCGAACTGGAACTCCGAAGGCAAGATTAGTTATCCCCAGCAAGAGCAAGAAGTCAATAAACCCAATTAAAATAACGGGAATGGATTTTCCCAGGATGATTTCGAAAGAGGTGAATGGCATTACCAATAATTGTTCCAGAGTTCCTAATTCTCGTTCGCGGGTGAATGATAATGCTGCGAAGAGTAAGATGGTAAACTCTAACATCAGGCCGAGTTCAGCGGGGGTAGTGTAAAGGGCTTCGCTGAGGGCTTGGTTGAACCAGACCCGTAAGCTGGGATTGAAACCCGCAAATTCATCTGGATCGATCTTGAGCCTTTGGATGGTTATACTTTCCCCAAGTTCACGGGATACACCCTCAATTGCGCGCAAAGCAGCTGTGGCCGGGATACTCTCTGCACCATTGAGAATAACCAACAGTGTGGGTTTCCCGGCAGAAGACTTAATCTGTTCATCGTAATCTGGAGGGATGATTATTGCGGCGTTAATATTGCCTCGTTCGAGAGCATTTTCTATGGTCTCCATGTCATTAACTTGCTCTTTAATATTGAAGGTGCCTGTGTTCTCCAGGGCGATGACGATCTCTCGGCTGGCGAAACTTTTATCATGGTCTAAAACCATCAGTGGAAGGTTGCTGATAGGCCGCGAGGTAGCCCAGCCGATTAATAACAACTCCATCGCACCGCCAATAATCATAAATGCAGGCAACCACCAATCGTGACGCAGGTGGATGAATTCTTTGCGGATTATTGCCGAAACTCTTCTCAGCATAGGTAATCAACCCAATTTCTTTCTAAAGAACAATACCGCTACTGCGATAAACGCCAGCCCTAAACAAAGTAACATCACTCCATAAGGCCAGAGCACTTCAAGCCCGACGCCTGGCAAAAATATGCCCCTGGTTATGATTGCATAGTGTGTGCCCGGAAGGGCAAGGGCTTCCATCCGCATGATCTCTGGCATGGAGGCGATGGGAAAGAATATTCCAGTCAGGAAGAAGCCAGGAAAGAAAATTACCAGGAAAGATAGAGCTAATGCAGCTGCCTGGGTACGCATGAATACACCGACGATCATACCTAGACCTAGAATGGCGAATAGAAATATTGCGGACAAGGAAATAAAGAGAAGGAAATTTCCGTTAAAGGGTATCCGGAACCAAGCCATCGCCACCAATGGAATAAGGAACACATTCAATAAACCGAAGAATATATAAGGAATCATCTTCCCTAATAAGAGTTCTATCCGGCTTATAGGCGTAACAAGCAGCTGTTCGAGGGTGCCATGTTCTCGTTCGTGCGCTAAAGTAAGTGCGACTGATAGGGCGGGAAATCCGAGTACCATTGAGATCAATCCTGGGATCAAATCAACTCGGGGTTTCAAGCTGGGGTTGTACCAGGTTCGAATCCGCAGGTCGATGGGTTGTAATGAAGCTAAGTCAAATCCAAGGGCCTGGATTTGGTTGGCAAGTTGGTCATTGATAAATTCCTCTGCTCGAAAAGCAATGTGATCTACTGCGAAGCCACCGCTTTCCGGTTCAGTTCCATCAATAATAATTTGTAAAGGCAGACCTCGAAGTGATAATAAATCCTTTGTGAAATCTGGATGGATGATAAGCGCGGCCTTGATGTTTCCATGTATGAGC
>DAOVCZ010000154.1 GCA_030669775.1 Chloroflexota bacterium
TTGTTATCCATGCTTCACGTCCTCTTCGTTTGAAGTAAGGTATTTCATTCACGTCTCTTATTGATATCTTATACCAGAATTGCATATATTCTAATTACTTAGTTCTTATCCATCTAGTGCACTTTGGCGGAGAAGGATGTAGGCAGAATTGCGTATAAGGAAATGACCTTCCAGTATCTCAAGTGGAAGGTCCCAGGATGCACCAATTATTTTATTTCAATTGGTTTGTCTCTAATGGATATCCAGTTTCATCAATTCGTACTGCTCACGGGTAATCTCACCACGGGCATAGCGTTGGTCTAAAATCTTGCTGGCGTTTAGCTCCAGCACTTGGGTGGTGCTGGGGGACCGTTGGCTGCTGGCAAACAGAGATTTAACCAACCAAATTGCCAAGGCAATCAATCCTCCCCAAAAAAAGAGTAAAAATAACAACCCAAAAATCATCATGTTACACAATCCTTTCATCCTCATATCTGCGTCATTGCGTCATTGAGGTGTTATGACTCAATATTCGATTAATTCAAATCCTCTAACATCTGCAGGTATTGCTCACGGGTGATCTCACCACGGGCATAACGGATCTGCAAAATTTCACGCGGCGAAGGTTGAGCTTCTGCTTGTTGAACGGTGTCGGCTTTTCCTTCCCCACTGGAGGTCAAACCTCGCACCAACCAGACGATACCCAGGACAACCAGTACAACAAAACCAACTGGAACCAACCACATAAGAATCATCCCAATCCAGCCAAAGGAGCCAAAACCCCAGCCATGCATCATGCCTGAGGGCCACCCGCTCATCATTCCCCATCCCCAGTTATTCCAACCCCCCAGCAGGCTTGTGCCAACCAATAAGACAAGCAGAAATGCGATACCAAAAACAGCAACAGCCATCCAATAAGATTTCTTCATAGAACTCTTCTCCTTTTCGCCTTTATCTTAACAAAGCTATATGAAGCTTCCTTGAAGAGTATTTAAAGATTTGGTAAAGATTCCCAATGGGCACAGGAGGTGTCGATCTTCACAGGATGATTTTGCATGGAACTCCCCCCAGGTTAATGGTTATTGACGGTTTCAAATGCTAATTTCTTACCTGCACGGCATAAGCAACAATGCCTATTCGTTTAGGAGCTCTTCGACGGTTTTCCTCCATTCTATTCTGTGTTAAAAATCCAAACATTGGAGATTTGTAAGGAATTTTGATATGGAGGTGCAGCGAAATAATATTCTATATGAGAGGTAAGACCTGAGCCATACGAATAGTCCAAATGCAGTCCCCGATTCACCATATCGGGTTGACTGATCCAAATTCAAGAGAATCAATTTCATTTCGTAATAGGAGAAAAATAATGACAGCTGCAATCAGTAATCGAAAGACAATTCTTGTTAGCTTGGTTGTGATGGCACTCTTGATCCTTACCGTTGGTATTGCCAGCGCAGAAGGGTTCACCCACGCACCAGTTATCGATGTAGATGGTGTAGATTATTACATGGCCGGAGTACCCGATGGACCGAATGGAGAAACGGATATCCCCGGGCATGAGTGGGTACAGGCAGGCCCGAATCAAGTAGTAGGCAAGCACTTTAATACAGGCCCGTGGGGTGCTTCCCAATGGTGGTCTTCCGATGCACCAGATGGTGAGTATTTGTTCGCGGTACACGGCATCATCGACACCTGGTCACCTGAAAAGGCAGCCAGCTATGCGTCTCGGGGGTATGTGCATTATCACGAACTCGTTAGTGTATCCATCCCACACACACTACACCCAGACAAAGTTGTCTGGTTGAAGCACACCGCCAGGACGAGCTTCACTCTCAATGGGGGTCCTCACTCAGAGTTTTACCATGAGGTAACCCCGGGCGTTGATTACGACTTCATCCCGCTCGGATTTGAGCCCTACCCCGAAATTCCCTGATTGTGACGAGATCCAGCATCCGATCTAATCGAGCTGCTGAGATTAATAAAAACATGGCTCGAGCCGACAGGCTCGAGCCTTTTTACGTGTCTTGAAATGGCGTTTTCTAAATATACGAATAATTACTCAACCATGAAGTATTTAGGGCTCACAACTGCAGAGTCACTTGCATTAAAAATTATCCTTCAACCGGCAGAGTGAATGTAAATGTGCTGCCTTTTCCAGAACCAGGACTCTTGACCCAAATCCGTCCCCCATGTGCTTCAACCAGGTGTTTGGCAATCGTCAACCCTATCCCGCTGCCTCCCCCTACCCGGGAACGAGATTTATCAATTCGATAAAAGCGTGTAAATAAATGCTCCAAGTGTTCAGCTGGGATACCAATCCCAGTGTCGGAAATGGAAATGTATATCTCATCCTCATGCCGGATAGCTGTTATTCGAACTCTTCCTCCGCTAGGAGTATATTGCAAGGCATTACCCACTAGATTCAACATAACCTGACTGATGCGGTCATGATCAGCTTGTACTGGGGGCAGACCATTGGGAACATGGCTCTCAAGAACCACACCTTTATCCCCGAACTGCAGCTCCAATCGTTTGACTGTTGCTTCCACTAAGTCAATTATATCTATTGGTTGTAAATGCAATTCAAACTCTCCAGCTTCTACCTGGCTAAGTTCCTGTAAATCGCTGACTAATCTTTGCAATCGATCAGCCTCTCGATAGATTCCGTGAAACGTTCCTTCATTAGCAGGTAATACACCATCTATCAAGCCTTCCATCGAACCTTTGATAGCCGTCAAAGGAGTGCGTAGCTCATGGGAGATATCGCCAATCAATTGGCGGCGCATTGTTTCGACCTGCTCCAATTTTGCAGCCATTTGATTGAAACTTAAGGCTAATTGGGACAACTCATCTAGTTCATCTTTCGATGGATCTCCGGGTACGTGCACTCGTTCTTCGTAATGTCCTTCAGCAATGAACCTGCTGGCGATCATCATCTCTCGTATTGGATTCACCACTTGCCTGCTGACAAAGAAGCTGACCGCAACCGCAGCTATCACAGCCGCCAAAGTAGCTATTGTCAGCGCCTCATTTACAGCTGTTCGAAAATTGGTGAACAGGTCTGCGTTTAAATCCATTTCCATGGGAGAAGAACCCATCATGCTCACCATCATTGAACCCATGGCTGCTAAATGGCGATCAAATGATCTTGGTACGACAAACTCGGCTGCCGTTATGAGGACGACAGCCCCGATAATAATGACAATCAAATATGAAATAAAAAATTTCCAACTTAAGTGACGTCGTACAGCAGAAATCATTATCATCCAACCTCGTCTTCAAAACGATACCCTACTCCGCGAACAGTGACGATATATTCCTCGCCAATTTTTTGCCGGATATGACCAATATGCACATCTACAACCCTTAATTCTCCATAATATTCATGCCCCCAAACATCTTCCAACAATTGCTCTCGGCTGAGAACCAAACCGCGATGTTCTGCCAAAGATTTCATCAAATCAAATTCGGTCGATGTTAATTCGATTTGCCGATCATCAACCCAGACCTGTCTTCTTCCAGTATCAATTCTGATATGTTCAAAGACAAGCACACCTCCCTCAGTAGAACCACCCCCGTTGCTCATTCGACGTATTGCAGCTTTGATACGGGCGACCAATTCTCGCGGGCTGAAGGGTTTGGTCACATAATCGTCAGCCCCGATTGTGAGTCCAACAATTTTATCGATTTCTTCTGATTTTGCGGTCAGCATTATTACATATGCATCTGACTCACGGCGAATTCGATTCAGCAGCTCAATCCCATCCATACCAGGGAGCATGATATCCAGCACGATCAAGTCAGGATTAAAAGCACGAAAGGCTTGAAGTCCTGATTGTCCATCTGTGGCGGTATATATCTCATAACCTTCGGGGCGGAGATACGATGTCACCAAATTAATTATGGATTCTTCATCATCGATAACCAATACTTTAACTTTCGACATTCGATTGCCCCATTAACTTTCTTCTTCAATCATTGACTTCGCCCTTCCAATGGATGCCCTGCAGCTTTCCATGTGTTGAATCCGCCTTCCAGGTTCCAAACATTGGTGTAACCCAGGTTCACCAGGGTCTTTGCTGCAATACTGCTCATACTCCCGCTGCGACAATACAGGATTATTTTGGCATCTTTATCTGCGGGCAGTTGATCCAAATTCTGGTCGAGCTGATCAAAGGGGATCGAAAGATCGGTGTTCGGGATGTCTCCTTCAAAGGGTATATGCACATTTACGAAGGTGAAATCCTTTTCTTCCAGCATGGCTTGTAATTCTGGAACGGTGACGTCAGTGTACATTCCACCATCAATTGGCACTAATTTCCCAATATTTTCTCCAGTGGATGGTGCAGTTGAAGCACTACATGCAGCTGCAATTAATGTTCCAATAACCAGGACAATAATCAATACTCTGTTCATCTTACTCTTCTCTCCATTAGAATTATTTCAATCTGTGTATATAGAAGTCACTAATTGGTGTTGAGAATCTAACCACCCACAAACTGGGGAGCGAGCACTTCCGTGAGAATTTCGACCACTTCTGGGGTGTTCCCGACATACAAAACGATGATTTTCCCGGAGTGATAAAAATGAGGGCTATCGATCCACGTGATCATGGTTGTACCAACAGAACTTCCATCAGCGGACACCCGCATCACTTCCTGAAAAGCTTCCTCTTCGCTGACATATTCAAACACTTGCACATCTTCGCCATTAAGCTTGATGATCTGACCCTGAGGAGTGAAAAACGGCTGGGATACACTTTCCCCAGTTTCAACTGAGGTCCCTGTGGATTTCAGATTGGCAATCAAACCGTCGTAATCAGAAACAATTTGCTCCGGTTGTTCATTCAACACTAACCGGATTTGTTCTTCTAATATTTCAGCGGGCTGTTCACCGATCCCGGTCCAAAGAATCGTTCCATCGGGATCCAGCAATACAAAACCCGGGTGACCTCGTAAGGCATAAGCTTGATACACAGATTTCCCGGTCGAAGAATTTGCATCAATGTGGCGAAATTCGACTTTATCTTGATACTTCTCTTCCAACCCGTTCACGACGGGTACCATTTTGGCTCAAGGAGCTCAAGGATCTGTAAAAAAGAATAGTAATGTGTACCCATCAGGTGATGGGGTAATTGGTGAGACTTGACTACCTCCACAAGCACTCAACAGGAATAACATCGATATGGGTATCACGAACAACAACCAAAGATTTCTCATCACATACCTCTTAGAAGCTCTTTAGAATTCGAGTATATCCAA
>DAOVCZ010000281.1 GCA_030669775.1 Chloroflexota bacterium
CAGAGGCTGTAGAACTGGAATCGGGCAAGGTGCTGGCTGCCGACTTGCTGGTTGCCGCCACTGGCGTAAAACCGAATATCGATTTCTTAGAAGCCTCTGGTGTGAAGACGGACTGGGGTGTATTAGTGGACGACCAACTACGCACGAATATCCTTGATGTCTACGCGGCCGGCGATGTGGCTGAAACCTTCGACCGATTCACTGGTGAGCAATACGTCCATGCGATCTTCCCCAATGCGGTAGAGCAAGCAAAAATCGTGGCCCACAACCTGCTAGGGGAAAACCTCACTTACGAAGGCGCTGAAAGCATGAACAGCCTCAAACACCTGGGATTGCCTCTCATGGCAGTTGGCCAGATGGTTGGTGAAGAACTACGAGTACAACGGGGGAATACGCTGCGGAAGTTGTACCTGCAAGACGACCGCATCGTTGGATTTCGCCTGACCGGGGATCTCAGCTCAGCAGGTATCTATCATTCCCTGATGAATAAGCAGGTGAATGTAGCCCGGTTCAAAGACCGCTTGTTGAAGCCAGGATTTGGGATGGGTATCATCGAGGGGCTGGCGCTCTCGCCGCAGCTCGTCCTATAGGCTGACACACTGACAGCATGGAAGCAGTCATGCTACGATTGTTCAGCAACCCTTACTATTTTCGCTTCAATACCGATCTGGAAATGAACGTCGATATGAACTACGATAAAACTATTGAGCGCGTGCACAGCACTCTTCGAAATTATGATTTTGCAAGGGAAGAATCATCCCTGAATTGCAGAATGTAATCAACACTCAAAGACCACCATGCAAACGTATAAAAGAAATAGACGAATCTCATCAAGACTAGGCGCATCTGTGTTGTCCTGGCCTTGACGAGATTCTAAATTATTTGGGGCCAAAACGATGATCCTCTGAGTTTCCAGTCTGTACCAGATAATCCTCAAAGGACTCAATGACAATCAACCAGAGTTGACCGAGCTTCAAATCAGCCAGCTTACCTAGCCGGAACAGTCGGCGCAGGTATTGCAGGCTTTAGCCGCATTAGATGCGGTCAGTATTACTTGTTCTCCATCCTCAAGGTAATATAGCGGCTGGGTGCGCTCCTTCCCCGTCTTGCGACATGATGTTGTCAACAGCAGTACTGAAACTCCTAAGAAACGATTCCCCAACCTTCCATTAATCCATACAATAATGATCTGCATAATTCTTGACAACCGTTTGGTTTACAATATAACTAATTAGCCTAGGCTAGACAAAATTAATTCCCCTCTATCCTCATCAATCTGCCGCTAGAAAGCTTGACAACTGGAGTCACCTGATGAATTCGCAAATCCCGCCTACTCTGGTTATCTACAACCCAACTGCTGGAAATGGTCGCGCTCGAGCGTGCTGGCCCTCTGTGGAGAGCGCATTGATCGAGTCGGGACTTGACTTCAACGTTGCAGCTACAAGCGCACCTTTCCACGCACGAGAACTAGCCCAACAAGCTGTGCATGAATATTCGCAGATTATCGCTGTCGGTGGAGATGGAACTGTTCATGAAATTGTCAATGGACTCATGCGCGCCTCTCAAGAACGCGAAACAATTCCACTCGGAGTTATCCCGCTAGGCAATGGCGATGATTTCGCAAAAATGATCCCTCCAGAAACCCCAATCGGCAGCAAACCAATCGACTGGCGCGCGGCTGTGCAGAAGATAACCCGTGGGCAGACCCAGTTATTCGATGTCGGGCGGATATCCGCCGATCATCTAAGACCTGAAAATGGTAGTGGGTCATATTATTTCGTAAACAGCTTTGATGTAGGATTTGGGGCTCACACTGCTCAGAACTTGACAACCATTCCAACCTTCTTCAAAGGACTGTCTGCTTATCTTGCCGCGATAGTCAAGACGATGATCAATTACCCTGCCTTAAATCTTCGCCTTCAATTGGACGATCAGGCACCCTTCGAACAACCCTCAACCATCACTGCAGTGATGAATGGTCGCTGCCTGGGCAACAGCTTCTGGTTTTGCCCTGATGCTCGTGCAGACGATGGTCTCTTTGACTTGATGGTGGGCAAGAAAGTGGGCCGCTTCACGATATTGCGCTTGATCCCGAAATTAATGCAAGGGACGCACATCACTGAACCAGTTGTCCGCATGTACCGTGCCCAACGAGTCGTAATCGAATCCCAAGAGCCAATCATCGTCGAAACTGATGGAGAGATCCCTTTTCTCCAAACACATCGCCTCGAACTAAAAGTATTGCACAAAATATTACGCGTGATTGTCTAACAGGTACCCTCCGATTGGTTTGAGATCGAGAACTTCACTCGCTTATCCCCTCCGCCCATTACGACTCGGGTGTTTATCAGTTGATTTAGTGGATATCTCGTTCAGAAAATCTCCTTAATTACATATTTTCCTTCCACAATCCTTCTAGTTCCTACTAATTATCAGGTTTACTTCTGCGAAAATTATCGTGCTAAAATGGATTCGGGAGGATTGCCAATGGACATTCTTGAATCGCAAGATTTGATGCAATTGTTGTTGGCTCCGGTCCTGGTTGTGCCACAGTTGCTGGGGAAATGAGCAAGCGTACCAAACACTTTATGGATGACTGAATTCAAATCCAGATGTATCCGATCTCTGAACTTACACCAAGCATCAAGAGTATTCGTAATGGCAGCATTCAGTAATGATATTATTCATTATCGAAGACTTTCTACAAACCCATGCTCTCATGATTTCTAGCTGGCCGTAATCCAAAATGATGGACAATTTTTGCGATTAAAGGAGATA
>DAOVCZ010000186.1 GCA_030669775.1 Chloroflexota bacterium
GCCCCGGCTCATATGCCGCAAGCCAAGAAATCCCTGGGACTAATTTACGCCGTAAATCCGTTTGGCGCAGATCACCAATCCAGTGAGCATGATCCTGGGTATGAAGAAGAAGCCAGTTCGCTGAGTCTCACACGTTTAGAAGCCTTGGATTTGAAGGATCCGCCGCCCTCTGGTGATTTTGGACCGGAAATGATCCGCTTCACGGCATATACCCAGTTTTTTTTCAGTATGTTGGACACGGTGGGATTATGCCAGTTTGTGTGGGGTCCATCATGGACGTTGTATGGACCCAATGAAACTGTGGAAATGATCAAGGCTGTCACCGGATGGAATGTCAGTCTATTTGAGTTGATGAAGGTTGGAGAACGACGCCTGAACCTGATGCGAGTCTTCAATGCGAGAGAGGGTTTCACCCGCAAGGATGACGCTTTACCCAAGAAATTCTTTAAACCTCTGACGGGCAGCGGTCCAACAGCTGGTATTGCAGTCGATCGTGATCAGTTCGAAGCCGCGCTTGATCTATATTATTCCTTGCTAGGATGGACTGCGAATGGAGTACCAACCCGGGCGAAATTATCAGACCTGGGAATTAACTGGGTGGCAGAGCAGCTCCCGGTGAGAGAATAAGCTAATTAGGGAATTCCGATGGCTATTAATCAAGAAATGCTCCCCCATCTTTCTCCGGTATGGCCTCATTACACCCCGATTATCGCTTCTCGGGCTTCAGGCAGTTATGTTTATGATCAGGATGGTTCAGCCTATCTTGATTTCACCTGCGGGATCGGTGTGACCAATACTGGTCACTGCCACCCGCGCATTGTCGCAGCGATCCAGCGGCAGGCAGGTTTACTCCTTCATGGTCAGATCAATATCATTGTTCATGAGCCGATCCTGGATTTGATATCCGAACTGCGAAGGATTGTCCCTCCGGCGATGGATGGATTCTTTTTCAGTAATTCTGGAGCCGAAGCAGTTGAGGGGGCGATCAAGCTGGCCCGGCAAGCTACCGGACGCGCGAACGTGATCGTGTTTCAAGGTGGTTTCCACGGGCGAACGGTTGGAACGATGTCGCTGACCACCTCAAAAACCATTTATCGCGCCGGTTACCAACCGCTGATGCCGGGTGTCTTCGTCACTCCATACCCTTATGCTTATCGCTATGGATGGGATGAAGAACAAACCAGCCAGTGGTGCCTGGATGAATTGGATTATTTGCTTTACGCCCAAACTGCGCCACATGAGACGGCAGCTATCCTGATTGAACCTGTGCTGGGTGAAGGTGGTTATGTTGTCCCGCCAGCTGGTTTCTTGAAAGGATTACGGAGTATTTGCGATCAGCATGGCATCCTACTGATAAGTGATGAGATCCAATCTGGTTTTGGTCGGACAGGGAAGTGGTTTGCATATGAACACTTCAATGTTGAACCGGATATTATTGTTGTGGCGAAAGGGCTTGCCTCTGGATTACCTCTCTCTGGGGTGATCAGTAGCTTGGAATTAATGGACAAGTGGGAACTCGGTTCTCATGGAGGGACTTATGGTGGTAATGCAGTTGCTTGTGCCGCGGCTGCTGAGACGATCCGCGTCATCCAGGACGAAGGTTTGCTTGAAAATACCCTTGAACGGGGTTCCCAATTGATGGCAGGATTGCGGCACATGCAGGAGGCTTATCCCAGTATCGGTGATGTACGTGGACTGGGTTTGATGATCGGTACTGAATTTCGCACATCCGATCATAAGCCGGATAAGGGAATTGCCAAGGCTATCGTACAGGCATGCCTGGAGGCTGGTCTGCTTTTACTCACCTGCGGCACCTGGGATAATACTGTCCGCTGGATCCCACCCCTGACGGTTGATGAAGCACAAATTAAGCAGGCGTTAGATATATTTACGGAGGCATTGGAAAAAACAGTTACTTAAAAGACTGCCTATCAAGGGAGAACATTCAACGAAGGGGGTGCCAGCCTCGGCTGGGAGTTTCAGCTGTGAAAATTCCAATAAAGCCATCAAGTCTTGCGATCCCAAGGGTAAAAGTGCCATTAAACAAGGTTCTAAACCTGGTTTCCCTAATAACTTGTCGTTCTACTTGGATTTCTTGGCGAGGGAGATGGGTGCTAATCCTCTTCTTTACGCTTGGTTTTGTTGCATGCGGGGGGTGGCACGAAGATAATATTACAGCGACCACCGTCACTGAAATCCCCACACATGGACCTCAGTCTGAGATAAAAAGTAAACCGATTGTTAAACCAGGGGCAGATGCTGAATTAATTGGTATTCGATGCGCCAGCTACGAGTCAGCACTGGTAACTGATCTTGAAATCCATGAAGTTCCACTCAAGGAAGAGCCCTCCGCCCGAGTACCCTTTCAAGATCCGGTATTTGATACCTGCATAGTTCGGGTTACAGATAGATTTGCAGATCTGAGTCCGGACGATCCGTCTCTGGGACTGAAAAATGAATACTCGCGATTGCAATCATTTAATGCGGATGACAGCCTGATACTGGTATATAGTATTACAGGGAACTGGTATATATATGATGGATGGAATTTAACCCCCAGATTTCAAATTCCTATCGATGTTGAACCTCGATGGGATTCTAAAGATCCGGATTTACTCTACTTCATAACTGATAGCCGCTTGATGGCTTACAGAGTCTCAACAGGATCAACAGATGTGATCCATAATTTTGGAGATGATCTTCCCGGGGAGAAGATCGCTATGGTCTGGACACGCTACGAGGGAAGCCCATCCAGCGATTCCCGCTATTGGGGATTAATGGCGGAAGATGAAGATTGGCATCCTGTCGCGTTGTTAGTTTATGATCTCGAAACAGATCAAGTGATCGCCAAACGCATGGTTGATCGCGAAAAGGACATCGATTCGGTATCCATCAGCCCCTTAGGTAATTATTTCCTTGCATTCCACGATGATTATTGTGATACTGACATCCCGGGAGATGAGACGGATCCATGTGGTCTGATGGTCTACGATAGGTATCTCCAGAATGGTGACAATTTGGTTCGTATCATCGGCCACTCTGATCTAACCTTGGATGCAAACGGAAAGGAAGTTTTGGTCTTCCAGGATATCGACACGGATTACATCTCGATGCTCGAGTTAGACAGCGGTGAGATAACCTCTCTGGTACCGATAGATTTTAGTTATTCTGCTTTAGGTTTCCATTTCTCCGGAAATGCAGTACAGATGCCTGGCTGGGTTCTGGTTTCAACATCTAACGGGGCCAAACCATCAGCTACCTGGATGGATGACCAGATATTTGCCCTCGAACTGAAACCGAACGGGAGGATTGTGCGTTTAGCTCATACCCATTCCGTAGTGGATGAAAGTCAGGGGCATGATTATTGGGCTGAACCGCATGCAAGTGTTAATACGGATTTCACCCGTATTCTGTTTACAAGTAACTGGGGACGTCATGGTACTGAAGAAGTAGATATGTACCTGATCCAACTGCCCGATGAATGGACAAAAAATCTGACTAATGAGTGATTCTTTTGCATCAGATTTAAAACAAGCCTTAATCCGCAATAAATGGTTGATCCTGGGTGGATGCAGATTCGCGATTATTTCAATTTTTATACTTCTGGTTGTTGCCTGTTCGCTGTTTGAAACTTACCCTGTTCCTGGTCGATTGGGTGACTCGCCAAAAACTCTAATTCCAACCAACACAATTTCTCATACGAATACTCCCACACCGGTAACACAATCGACAGCCACCCAGCATCCTACAGATACCAGTACAGCAATTCCTGATAGAGAGATTGCTTTTGTGATGCGGGTGATTGACGGGGATACCATCGAAGTTATCCTGGATGGTGAACCAAACAACTTAAGGTATATCGGGATTGATGCTCCTGAAATGGGTATGCCTTTATCAAAAGAGGCAACAGAAGCGAACCAGCACTTGGTCGAATGGCAGATAGTTGAACTGGAGCGAGATGTATCGGAAACTGACCAGCATGGACGCTTACTGCGCTACGTTTATCTCAACGACGGGATCCTTGTGAATGCGGAGCTGGTTAGATTAGGGCTCGCTGCTGCTCTGGCTTATCCACCGGATATAAAATATCAGGAGTTGATCAACACAAAAGAACAAGAGGCAAAGGAGGCAGGAGCTGGTTTGTGGGCTCTATCTACAGCTACACCAACATTATCAAGCACTGGTTTAACTTTACAACTCCAGGTTGATCCCACGTGTTCCCAGTTCAATGCTCCTGGGAACGATAACGAAAATAAGAATGAAGAATATGTTTGTATTGCCAACATAGGAACTGGTCTCGTAGAGATGTCTGGATGGTCAATACATGATGAATATGGGTGGACATATCAATTTCCTACATTTACATTGGAAACTGGCTCTAAGGTAAGGATAATTACCGGTTGCGGGGAAAATACCCAGAAAGATCTGTTCTGGTGTAAGGACGAAACAGCAGTATGGAATAATGATGGAGATTGTGTTTATCTGTCGGATGCT
>DAOVCZ010000247.1 GCA_030669775.1 Chloroflexota bacterium
GGAAGGCTCCGGCAGCGATCTCCGCAACTCAGACACACCGATCAACCCATCCATTACGATCTTCGAAACCGTTGAATATGACATCCAGCAACGATTGAAATTGGTCAACCGCGGTCCTGGTAGTCCCTCAAAACAGAATCTGTGGGTGGCCTTGATAAGCGATGATCACCCCTACCAGGAGGTAATAAAAAGAGAAATCAGTCCAGGCGAGTACCAGATAATAACCGATGAGCATGGAAATCAGATCGCGGAGTTTGACTTTTCGGAAATGCCACCTGACTCTGAAATCCAGGTGAGTATCGACTACCGAGTCAAAGTGAACCAGCTGCAATTCGATTTATCCTTCTGCGAGGGAGAGCTGCCTGATTTTTACACTGAAGCCGAACTGCATATTGAATCGCAGAATCCTCAAATTATTTCTCTTTCTGAGAAGCTTGCGCAAGATCAGCTGACAGCCTGCGAACAGGTGCGCGCCTTTTATGATTTTATTGGAAATGAGCTGGTCTACAGCTATAACGGTGGAAACTGGGGTGCCCAGGCTGCGTTGGGTAAGATGGGCGCTGACTGCACTGAATATACCTCTCTAATGATGGCCCTCAGTCGAGCGGCAGGTATCCCAGCACGATACGTTGAAGGTTTGAGTTTCACCCCGCAGGGGGAAGAAAAGATTGCCCGTCAAGAACACGCCTGGTTGGAAGTTTTCCTTCCTAGTGTTGGTTGGACGCCAATGGATCCCACCTTGGGGCGTTCTTCAATTACGCGGGAGGCATATTTTGCTAAACTACCCCCTGATCATATCATCGTCACCCGCGGGCGCAACTCTTCCACATTGCGGGGGGCCAGCTATTGGACATATTTATACTGGCCAGGAAATATCACGAAGATCAATATTGAAGAGGGGGATTGGGAGATCACTCCACTTCGAGAATAATTTCATCTTCATAGGCAAACTGCAACAAAAAAGTAGGTTGCCAGGCTTAAACTACCACTAAGCTCTAGCAACCGGATGTTTTCTTACTTTAGTCGATATTTCTGTGAGCGATGTAAATTTAACTATTAAATAATTTTCAGACCAAGAAATGACAATCAGGTGTTTTTAATGGTGAAGCGGTGCAGGATTACTCCATCCTCCTGCGTAAAAATGCGTGCATCGTGACGGATAGGACGATGATTAAGCCATAGATCAACTTGGTATAGAAACCAGTCAAACCAACGGCAACTGTCGCGGCTTCGATTGCACCAATGATAAAGGTTCCCAGGAAGGTGCCGAATATTGTACCTACACCACCAAATACGGATGTACCACCCAGGAAAACTGATGCAAGTGTGCGCAGCAGATAACCCTCACCTAGACTGGGCCAGAAAAATCTCACATAAAGGCTGGCAATTACTCCAGCAAAAGCAGAAATCACACCAACCAGGATGAATACCAGGATACGTGTTCGGCGAGTATTTACTCCCATCAATGCAGCGCTCACTGCATTGTCACCGATCAGATATACATGAGCACCGAATCTGGTGCGGTTTAAAAGTATCCAGCAAAGGATTGTGATAATTATTAACCAGATAAACTGCATCGGAAGCGCCCCGTTGATTTTTGCGACCAGGAAGGGGTGCAGGAATGACTCTTTTGTATAAACCAAGGTACCGCTGCTCCCCTCAGAGAGGACAAGTACCATTCCGCGCCAGAAGAACTGGGTACCGATCGTTGCAACCAGAGAAGGGATTCCAAAAAATACAACAATTACACCATTCAATAAGCCAGCAAATAACCCCATTGCGAGAGAAGCGGCGAAAGCCAGCCAGATTAATCCGGTTGCATCGTAAGTAAGGATGAAGGCAACCATTCCCATCGCCATTATGGATGTGAAGGAAAGGTCCATCTCCCCAGCGATCACTGCAATGGTCAAAGGCATGGCCATTATGGCAAAGAATGGAATGGTAGCCATAAATGCCCAGTAGATATTTGGGGAAAGAAAAGTATCCGGCGCGGCAAAAATAAACAATGCAAATAAGGCGATAAAAACAGCAAAAATTCCAAGTTGAGTCCCATTCTGCCGGGCAAATTTTGAGAGACTGAATTTCTCTTTGTATTCAAGTACGGCGGTGTCTTCCGTTCGTTTTTCAAGCATATCATCCATGGCAAACAATCCTCGACTTGATTTTATTCACTGATCAGGAGAGAAAGCCAGTTTCAGCAACCCGGTACATTTTATCCATGAGATCATCAAGGCTGATATCCTTGGTGACGAATTCACCTGCCACTTTGCCACGGTCGATAACGACCACGCGATCAGCGACGGAATAAACATGGAAAATATTATGGTCGATAAATACTGCAGCTTTTCCTACCTCTTTGATACCGCGTACGAAATCTAATAATCTCCTGGTCTCTTTCAATGAAAGTCCCATCGTGGGTTCATCCAGGATGATGATATCGGCATCGAAATAGAGCGCTCGGACTATTGCCACACCCTGCTTCTCACCACCTGAAAAGGTGCGAATAGGGGAATCTGGACTTACAGCAGCTGAGGTGAAACCCATCGATTGAACCATCAATCGATGCGTCTCTTGCTTCATTTCCTTTATTTTCAAGAAACCGGCCCTGTTTATGAGTTCGCGACCGAGGAAAATGTTCCTCCAAAGAGTTTGCAGCTCTGCCAAGGCTCGCTCCTGGTATACCGTTTCAATACCCATTTTGCGAGCTTTCGGCACGGTCAGATCGTCAACTTTCTGCCCATTCAGATACATTTCACCTTCATCTGGTTGATAGTAACCAGTGATAATCTTAATTAACGTAGATTTTCCTGCGCCATTATCTCCTAACAAGCCAACGACCTCATTTTCCCCCAAAATAAAGTCGACATTCTGAAGCGCCTTAACCTCTCCAAAGGTCTTGGATACATTTCTCAATTCAACACGATTTGTCATTCCTGACCTCCAAGGTATAGAACGAGGACTAAATAGAGAGAGCGGTCCAAAGCTGAGTTAATCGATGTTTCTCAACTATTTAGTCCTCGTCACGATCGGATTCCAGGTCACCCGCCGTCAAATTATCCGGTAGCGGATCAAGGAAACACGGCGAGGTGTGTACCTACCGAATTTGTTGCTCAGCCAGATCGGCGAGTAACTCTACATTGTCTGCGTGGGCGAAGCCAGCACCTGTATCTATATGCAGACCGGTGAAGGCATAGTTATCTGTCAAGCAAATCTGCAACACAGACAGGTAGCCTTGCAGCCATTGCTGTTGGTCAATCACCAGATCGGTCCATCCACCACGGATTGCTTCTACAGTGGCGGGAGAGAGGTCAAAACCAGCGCCAATGACATCGTCTGGGCCAAAGCCGGCGCTGCTCAAG
>DAOVCZ010000066.1 GCA_030669775.1 Chloroflexota bacterium
AGCTTCAATGACAACAGAAATTGGATTTGAGGTGCGATTAAGCCAACCCTATGATAAAGCCCTAGAAAAAACAAAAGAAGCATTAATGGCCGAAGGATTTGGTGTGCTCACATCGATCGATGTCAAAGCAACGCTGAAGGAAAAATTAGAAGTCGAATTCCGTCCATACTCAATACTTGGCGCCTGCAATCCCACATTAGCTCACCGTTTGCTCATCCAAGAGGCTGTTGCCGGTTTGTTGTTACCTTGCAATGTCACTGTTGAAGCAGAAGACGACAATACTTCAACTGTTCGTATTGCCAATCCACAGGTGATCCTCGGTGTCGGTTCCCTTGAGCAGAACCCAGAAATATCGGCTGTTGCTCAGGAAGCTCGTGCCAGGTTGGAGCGTGCTGCGGAGGCTCTGTTATCCACATGAGGCTCGCAGGAAAGAAAGTACTCATCACAGGCAGTGGTGTGCGGCTCGGTCGTGCCATGGCATTGGCGATCGCCCAGGCTGGTGGAGATCTCGTTCTGCACTATAACCGCTCTCGCCAACCTGCCGAAGAACTCGAGGCGGAAATTCAAGCAATAGGAGGTCAGGCGTCGCTTGTCCAGGCCAATCTTGCTGATCCTGAAAGCACCGCCCAGCTGATTATTCAGGTTAGCCACCTTGCGCCCCTGTACGCTTTGGTGAACAGCGCAGCGATCTTCAACCCGTTGGATCTTCCATCAACAACTTTGGAGGCTTGGGAACAACACTTTAGGGTTAATTTGACAGCACCCTTCTTGCTCAGCCAATCCTTTCCATCATTAATCGATCCTGATGGACAGGGTCGTATTGTCAACATTCTCGATTGGCGAGCGTTGCGTCCTAGCAACGATCACTTTCCATACACAATTTCAAAAGCAGCGCTAGCTGCCTTGACTCGCTCTCTAGCAGTCGCCCTGGCTCCAAATATTACTGTAAACGGCCTCGCCTTCGGAGCGATTCTGCCTCCCAGTGATGGCGCTGCAATGGATAACATCTTGGATGATGTCCCTGCTGGTCGTTGGGCAAATCTTGAGGAGGTTGGAGAGGCATTGCTCTTCCTTCTCGATGGCCCCACTTACATCACCGGCGAGATAATCCACCTGGATGGAGGACGCCACTTAATTTAACTTACAACTGGAGTTAGATTTTTCAACCTTTATGTGAATTGAAAAGGAGATTTACATGGATCAGATTTTCATTAAGGATTTGTTGGTACGTGGAATTATTGGCATTAATGATTGGGAGCGCGAAAAACCGCAAGACATTCTCATCAATATCGTCATCTCCGCCGATCTAACAAAAGCAGGTGAGACTGACGACATTTCATATAGTATTAATTACCGTACAATTGCTAAAAAAGCTCAATCCAGAGCGGAAACCGCTCAACGCCTCACCGTGGAGGCTTTAGCAGCAGATATCGCTAATATTTGCCTCGAAGAGCCTGGAGTCTTGAAGGTTCGTGTCAAGGTAGAAAAACCAAATGCTGTTCGTTTTGCTCGTTCAGTAGGGGTAGAAGTTGAGCGCAGTAGAGAGTAAAGAAATTCATCAAGTCGTTATCGGAATTGGTTCAAATATTTCCCCCGCGGAGAATCTCATAAGTTCTCTGTACTTGCTCGGCAGGTTGGTTCCCATCGAGGCTGTTTCTAGTGTGTGGCAGACTCCGGCCTTGGGTTCTCCGGGTCCGGATTTCCTCAATGCTGCTGCACTCATTTCAACTCAATTACCTATTGCAGAATTACGAAACGAAATCTTACGCCCGATTGAAAACCTGTTAGGTAGGTCCCGCACAAAAGATCCTAATGCGCCGCGCACCATTGACTTAGATATCTTGATCCATGATGGTCAAATGTTGGATCAGGAGCTATGGAAGTTTGCTCACATGGGCGTTCCGGTTGCGGAGATTCTACCGACTTACACAGATCCCCTGTCAGGCGACCAGGCGATCGTTATCGCCGAACGCCTTCGAAAATCATCCACGATCAAAAAATCTTCTTTAGAACTTCATCGGACCAGCCCCACGCGAGATATTGTCTAGAAACTCTTGTCGTGTCGCAATGCTGGTTCTAAATGCACCTAACATTGCTGAAGTCGTCATCCGGGCTTCGTGTTTTTGAACCCCGCGCATCATCGCACAAAGATGGATTCCCTCCACAACCACAGCCACGCCATGGGGATCAAGCAGTTCATTGATAAAATCTGCCACCTGGCGGGTCAACCTTTCTTGAAGCTGTAAACGGCGGGAGAAAAAATCCACAACTCGCGGGATTTTCGATAATCCAATTACCTTACCGCGCGGAAAGTAAGCCACATGTGCCCTGCCCATAAATGGGAGCAGGTGGTGCTCGCATAAACTGTAGAACTCAATGTCTCGGACCAATACCATCTCATCATAAGTTACTTCAAACAAGGCATCATTTACCATCGCCACAGGGTCGATGCGGTACCCCATCAATAGCTCCTTATACATCTGAGCTACTCTTCCAGGAGTGCGGATTAAACCTGGTCTTGATGGTTCTTCACCAAATGCCTTTAACAGTTGAATTACAGCATCTTCGATGCTGGCTTCATCGATGTCATTCTCCATTAACAATTCGGAGATTTCATAAAGCTTCTTATAATTTTCTTCACCCATTTACGAACTCCTCAGATTAATTAGTAAGTAGTTTAACCTCAATAATCTTCAAAGTCAACGCAGGTCATTCTGCAATGTTCAGTAATAATTCACAGGACAAAAAAAGATGGCGGAGTTTTAATAAACACTGCCATCTCATATATCAAACTGATTTGTCATCCAATTTCTGGCTCAATTAAACCATACGTTCCATCTCTTCGTTTATAAAGGACATTGATCGCATCTGTAGAGGCATTGTAAAAGACGAAGAAATCTTCATGTCCTAAGAGGCTCATTTGTTCGATCGCTTCAGATTCGTCCATTGGAGAGATAACAAAATGCTTTCTCCGGGCAATTAACGGGGGTTCAAAATCCTCCTCCTCGCTTTCCGGAAGCGGAACGACCTCAGCAGCAGATCTCCCATCACCTCTACCACGATTCCTCTTGCCCTTATAACGTTCGATTCGGCGCTGCATTTTATCAAGAGCAATATCCAAGGCAGCATAGATATCGTCTGCTCTTTCCTCCGAACGAAGTATAAAACCTTTTCCACGAATAGTTAATTGGGCTACCTGTCTGTCAGACGCGCTACGGGCAGATTTTGCATATGCCAGGTCTACATGAGCTTCCTCGATATCATTTAAGTAACGGTCAAGTTTCGATACTTTCTTGGTGACATAATCAGTGAGTCGATCTGTTACTTCCATATTTCTTCCAGTAATATCAATTTGGAACGTCATGGATCCACCTCCTGAATAAATAAATTTTGTCTTACTCCCCGAACACGATCAATCAGGTGTAATCCTGATGGGGATAATAAGTGTATTGAATTGTTTACTACTGAGACCATTATCCATCGCTTCTAAGGTTCTATAGAAAACAGCTCAACCCTAACCTGTTCGAGCATATGTCATGCAATAAATATCGTCCGAACCTGCCGCAAGCAATGCGGTTGCGCAGGCGTCCAAGGTGGCACTGCTTGTGGCGACATCATCAATAACCAGGATGCTGTGCTTCGAGACAATTTCCTGTTTCGCCTGAAAGGCATGTTTTACATTATCTCGCCGTTGATCAAAAGAGAGACCCACCTGGGATCGAGTTTCTCGTACCCTCTGTAATCCTTGAGTTTCACAAGGCACACCAGTTCTCAAAGCAAGCGGTCGTGCAATTAATACAGCTTGATTATATCCACGCTCTTTCAGTCGTGCAACCCCCAATGGCACTGGGATCACCATATCCACTTCCCAAGATAATGAGAACAATAATTCGATTAGTGGTTGGGATAGCACCAGCCCGAGACTGATATTCCGTCTGTATTTTAAACGCCGAACAGCTTCTCGAACAGGTCCATCATACAAGGCCCAGGAACGCAAGGCAGTGAAATTTGGTTTGGTCGATGAACAACGAATACACAACCCTGGGAATTCCCATGGCTGTCCGCAAATATTGCAAATTGGTGGCTCAATTAACTTGACTTGTTTCTGGCACTGTTCACACCAGTGTACTCCTCGCCGGCCACATCCCCCACAAGTTGGCGGGAATAATAAATCCAGGCTGCCCCACAACCACCTGTATAGGTGATATTCCGGCTGAGCCGGTCCGGGCATAAGATTTCCCCGTGATATTAAAATCCGAGAATTCCACCTAGTGCAGATTGCATCAACATCAGTACCGCGGGGGTCATTAGCACAATGCAAATTGATGGAAAGATCAATATCGCCATCGGGATCAGCATTTTAATCGGTGCTTTTGCTGCGGCTTCTTCCGCTAACTGACGACGCTTAATTCGCATTTGGTCAGCCTGGATTCGCAAAACTCTCGCCAGACTAACACCCAGCTGCTCACTTTGGATCACGGCCGCGATGAAGCTCGTCATTTCTGAAACGCCTAGCCGCTCCGCCATATCCTTTAATGCATCCCTGCGCAGTTTCCCCAATTGTATCTCACGAATCACTCTTCCGAAAGATATCGCCACCACATTGTCCCATTTTTCATACACTTTTGACATGGCAGCATCAAATCCTAAGCCGGCCTCGACACAAATCGTGAGTAGATCGAGAGCATCTGGCAACGCTTTGCGAACATCGCTCTGCCGCTTGCTGATCCTCCCTTGCAGCCACAGCTCTGGAAGGAAGAAACCCATTGCCGCAGCTGGAATTCCAATCAATAATCCTCGTCCTTTCAAGAAGCTACCTTCTGGAGCGATCGTGGCAACAAAAAATAACAATGCGCCCAGTGATAGTCCTGCTATTCGCAGCGCCCAGAAAACTGTCGCGTCCATACCTCCTGGGTTTCCCGCAAGTTCAAGTTTCTTTGTTGTTTGTTGGATCGCATTCTGGGGGGTAAAACGCAAAGCCAACTCACCAAGTTTTCTGGCAATTGGATAAAATATACGTTCTGTTATTGGCTGGGAGAGCTCGATCTCTTCGAGATCAGTTATCTCCCCCCTTGCTGCATAATCCGCGAGGCGATCCTGCAGCGGATCGACATCGCCGGCATCCCGCAAACCAATTATAATCATCACTACAGCTACAAGAATTACAGCACCGACAAGGACAGCTACCCAAAGCATATGCCTACCTCCTCACACCACCAAACCTATACCTCAATGGCAGCGATCTTGCTCATAATCATGTACCCTGAGAAAATCATCAACGCACCAAAGATCAATACAGGAATACCAATCATACGGGATTCAGGATTAAAAAACATCATCATATAGGGCCGGTTCATGAACCACAAGGCGACTGCGATCAACACCGGCATACTGGATAAGAAACGACTTGAATAAACAACTTGGGATGTCAGCACCCTGATTTCACCCTTGATGCGGATGCGCTCGCGAATAGTATACGTTATCGTGTCGAGAATCTCCGCTAAGTTGCCGCCGACTTCCCGTTGGACATTCATCGCGGTGATGGTCAGATCAAGATCCTCACTTGGAATGCGGCGATAAAGGTTTTCCAGGGCTCGATCGATATTCAAACCGATCTGAATTTCTTGGACCACGCGGCGGAATTCATCTGAGATAGGAGGCGGTAATTCTTTGCTCACAGCTTCCAAGGCTTGCATGATTGAGAAACCAGCCCGCAGCCCATTTACCACCAATCCAAGCATGTCTGGCAGCTGCTCACCGAATTTAACCAATCGCTTCGCCTGCTGTTGGCGCACATAAAAGCGTGGAATCAACATCCCAACCCCAACGCCAAGCAAACCGACGATGATGATTTGCCCCCCAAAAAACCAGGCAACAAATCCGACCCCAAAACCAAAAATAACCATTAGAGCGATATATTCAGCTGGCTTCAACTTTAAGTCAGCACGCGCGAGCTCCCGGGCAATCCTGCTCCCATATGATGATTTCTCTACCCTGGTATTCAGCCAATCACCAACAGGGGATGTCTTGTCTTTGGCTTCTTTTAATTCTTGTTCATCAAAATATGGACCCAGGCGTTCCTCAATCAGGGAACGTTCACCCGTGAGTGATACGATGGCTCCAATCGCCAAGAGGAAAAATACCAGGCCACCACCAATAAATAAGATAGTTGTCATCATAGGTATCTCGCTCCTCAAATCACCGTCTGCGCTGTCCACCAATTCCGAAGGTGGCGGCGGGAAGATGGATGCCAGCTGCTTCAATTTGCTCAATGAATTTTGGTCTTAATCCAGTTGGACGGAATCTGCCGATCACTTTACCTTCTTCGTATCCAGTTTGCTCGAAGACAAATATATCCGTCATCGTGATCACGTCCCCTTCCATACCAGATACTTCAGTAATTTGGACTACCTTGCGATCTCCATCTCGCATTCTCTCTTGGTGAATTACCAGATCGACCGCTGAGGCAACTTGCTCACGAATTGCCCGCACTGGCAGATCCATCCCTGCCATCATCACCATGGTTTCAATACGTGCCAGGGAGTCACGAGGACTGTTGGAGTGTGCAGTTGTCATCGAGCCGTCATGACCGGTATTCATGGCTTGCAGCATATCCAAGGCAGCCTCGTCACGAATCTCACCCACGATGATTCGATCAGGACGCATACGCAGGGAGTTGATCACCAGTTGGCGGATTGTGATCTCTCCCCGACCTTCAATATTGGGTGGTCGAGATTCGAGAGTCACCACGTGCTCTTGACGAAGCTGCAGCTCCGCTGCATTTTCAATCGTCACAATCCGCTCATCCGAAGGAATAAATTGTGACAACACATTTAGAAGCGTGGTTTTACCTGAACCCGTGCCGCCAGATATGACAATATTTAACCGGGCAATGACGCAAGCTTTCACAAAATCAATTATTTCCTCATTCAGTGTTCCATTTTCGATCAGCTGTTCTAAGGTAATCGGGTTTTCTGGGAATTTACGGATTGTCAGCACGGGTCCTACGAGTGATATCGGAGGGATAATCGCATTCACGCGGGAACCATCATCTAAGCGGGCATCAACATAAGGACTCGATTCGTCAATTCGCCTTCCCAAAGGAGCCACAATTCGATCGATGATACGCATGACATGATCGTCACTCTCAAAGGTGATCGGCATACGGTGAATTTTCCCCGCTTTTTCGATATAGATATTCTTGGCACCATTGACCATAATTTCCGTGATCGCCCCATCCTCCAAGAGCGGTTGTAACGGACCTAATCCAAGGATTTCAGCAGCGATCTGCTCGAACAGGCGGTGCCTCTCTTGCCTGGTTAGGACTATATTTTCTTCTGCCAGAACTTGCTCAAAAAGCTCTTGAATCGTATTGCGGACTTCGCCTACCCGAGTGACGTCCATGGTTGGATCGAGTTCTGCAAGCAACCGGTTTTGGACTCGCGTCTTCAAGTCGGAATATGTGTCCCTTTGTGAACTGGTTCCTCCAACTGGATCGCCCCGGGATTGAATCTTCCCCAATTGGGAAGTACCCTTCCCGCTATTCCCAGAGCTGGTTGTAGTTGTTTGCCCTTGTTCGATCCGCTTTAAAAGTGACATCCTTATTACCTCCGCCCGCTATTGCACTTACCGACTACCAACTCGCATTTTTTCGGGAATTTCAACGGCTATTTTTTCTTTATCTTCTGTAAGCCGTTTTCGAATTATTTCGGTTAGGGAAACAAAACTGCGCGTGATGGATTTCGATTTTACTCCTAACATAAAAGGCACCCCCCGATTGATCGATGGTAAAACCACTTTCTCCTCAAACGGGATCACTATCTTTAGCTCCTGTTTGAAGTTTTCGCTGACTTTCTCTGGCTTGATCCCGATCCGCTTGTCATACTTGTTCATCACAAATAATAACCTGTCCCGATTGATCTTCAGTGGTTTCAGTAAGTCTAAGAACAACCGCGAATCTTTTATCGCTGGGATCTCCTGGGTGGTCAGTAAGATGATAAGGTCTGAGGTATCGATGGTTGATAGGGTTACATCAGTCAGAGATGAAGAGCAATCCACAATCACATAAGAAAAGAAGTTTCTCAGAAAATCCAAGACTTGGGCAAATTGGTCCCCGGTAACACTTTCAGCAAATTCTGGACGGGAAGGCGCAGCCAGGATCTTGATCCCAGATTCTTGATGCAGCATGGTTACTTCTTCAATCACATCATGATCGAGCTCATCTGATCTTGGTGCCAGATCAACGATGCTGTTCTTCGCCTTCTGGTTCAAGAATACTGTCACATCACCAAATTCCATATTGCCATCAACCAAAACAACAGGTGTCTCTTCCCTCTGTAATGCAACAGCCAGATTGACTGCCAGGGTTGTCGTTCCAACACCACCTTTCGGGCTGAAGACTGAGATGATTTTTCCGGCCTTGAGCATTCCAACTGGCATCGAGCCATTTCCTGGTTTCGCCGAGTAGACAGTCTTTGATTTGGATCTCTCTTCGTGTGCCAACTCGCCAGCTCTTCGGATCGCATCGAGCATTTCATCAACTGACGGTGGTTTAGTGAGGAAATCGCGTGCCCCAGCTAGCATCGCCCGCCGCATATAGTTGGGATCAGCCTGCACCGTTAAGATCACAATTTGGGAATAAGGCACCTCGCCTCGAATCATTTCCG
>DAOVCZ010000114.1 GCA_030669775.1 Chloroflexota bacterium
ATATTCGCCGCTACTTTGATCCACTATTAGAGCTGGTAGAAAAGGCTAGTTCAGAAGGTTTCATATACCATGAACACCGTGCCCTGTTGACTTCCTCCGATGAACCTGATTCTTTGTTGGAAGCATTGCTGAATCATAACCCTCCTGCCGGACTGGAACGCTGGCTCACTCGTCAGGATTGATCCCTGAATTCCCAGATCTTACAGTCAGCCCGGCTGCTCAACTAATAGAGCCAACCAATCCCCATCTTGACGTTTACCCTTGAGGTGCATCCCGGTGGCCTGGACAGCAGCCTCAACATCGACTGCTTGTTCCTCTAAGATGCCAGACAGGATCAATTTTCCATGAGCCGCAACGATGTCGTTCAATCCTGCCGCCAGCAGACGCACAATAACTGGTGCAAGTATGTTAGCCACTACCAAGGGTGCACACTTGATCGGGAATGATCCCGCTTTTATCTCTGCCAACGAACCAACAAAAAAATCAAGGCGATTACCCACGCCGTTAACGACACTATTTTGACGGGCAGCCTCAACCGCGTCCGGATCTAAATCCACTCCCAGGGCATGGCTCACCCCAAGCTTTACAGCTGCGATACCCAGTATGCCGGAACCACAACCTAGATCGATCATCGTCAGCTGGGATTTTCCTTCAGCCAGTGCGCCAGTCAAATGCGGATCAAGCAGGTCTTCCAATATTTCCAGGCAGAGCTGCGTTGTGGGATGTGTTCCCGTGCCGAATGCCATCCCCGGGTCGATCTTCACCACACTGCGCTCTCCAGCCGAAAAATCCATCCAGGAAGGGATGATTAACAACCGTTTACCAATGGGGACCGGGCGAAAGTGCTGCTTCCAGATCTCGGACCAATCCAGCTCGGCAACTGGCTTAAATTCCATTTCCGGTAGCGGGCGAATTTGGCTGAGGTGCCACAATGCTTCCGACAAATTTCGCCTTTTCCCTTCCAAGCGATCATCGACAGGAAGATATCCACAAACTCGTAGAGGACCAGCTATCCTGCCTTCACCCTCGACATCATCTGCTATTTGCGTGCTCTCGATCACCACCCCTCCAGAGACAAAGCGTGCCAGCACCTCAGAGACCGCCTCTGCCATCTCGCCATCCACCACCATACTTGCTTCAAACCAACTCGCTGTGTCCATAATTAATAAGAAAAGGGCGCAGCCTGTTAATCGCTACGCCCATATTTGCTGACTGTTCTAGCCACTGATGGCTTCTTTCAACCAATCCAGAAATCCTCTTTCACGCGGCCTCACCTCGCTGCCCAGGCTTTTTGCCAGTTCTTCGAAAATCTGGCGCTGCTCATCTGACAGATTTTTAGGGATGGTCACATTCACCATCACCAATTGATCTCCGCGTCCATTGCCTCGCAGATGAGGCACACCTTTTCCACGCATGCGTAATACTTTCCCGGGTTGAGTGGCACTCGGAATTTTCAGCACTGCCTCACCATCCACGGTTGGTACGGGTACATCTGCTCCTAAGGTCGCTTGAGCGACATTGATCTCTAAGTCCAAGAGGATGTCTCTCTCACGGCGGCGGAAATAACGATGAGACTTGACGTTGATCAAAATGTACAAATTCCCATTTGGTCCGCCGTTGGTACCAGGTTGTCCTTCTCCTGCCAGACGAATCTGGTTCCCATTATCCACACCGGCAGGGATGGTGACAACTTTCTTGCGTGTGCGGCGCTCCAAACCTCGCCCACTGCAGGTCTTGCAGGGTGAGTCAATCGTCTCTCCGCTGCCATTACATGTCGGGCAGGTGGTCACCTGGACCATTGAGCCTAAAATGGTTTGGCGAGCCTGGCGAACTTCGCCGCGCCCGTCGCAGGTGGTGCACCGGACTGGAGAGGTGCCTGGTTCAGCACGGCTGCCGTTGCAGCGACTGCAGATCTCATCACGGGTGATCTCAATCTCTTTTTCAACGCCAAAAATCGCCTCTTCAAAGTTGAGATCCATGCGGTATTGGAGATCTGCGCCACGCCGGGGAACATTACGTGCCTGTCTAGATGTCCGGCCAAATCCAAAGAAATCGCCGAAAATATCAGCAAAATCCGAGAAGTCTACAGAGAAGTCGGGGACGCCTCCAGCTCCGCGAACACCTGCATGACCAAAACGGTCGTATGCAGCTCTTCTCTCTGCATCGGATAAAACCGCATAAGCTTCATTGATCTCTTTAAAGCGTTCTTCAGCATCTGGGGCATCATTCACATCTGGGTGATATTGGCGCGCCAGTCGGCGAAATGCCCCTTTGAGATCATCATTAGAGGCATCCCGTCCGACCTCTAAGACTTCGTAGTAATCACGATCGGTCATAAAACCACATTAATAAAAGGTTATTCATTTCTGAATTCACCTTCAACGACATCTTCTCCATCTTCTTCACCAGATTCAGGTTCAGATTCAGCCTCAGCCTCACCGGGTTCGGTCTCAGCTGCTGCTTGATTTTGCTGGTAGGCCGCTGCACCGAGTTCTTGAACGACACTCATCAATGCATCGGTGGCTTCGCGGATAACAGTCGCCTCTTCGCTTGACATCACCTCGCGCACCTTGGCTGTC
Organism: Chloroflexota bacterium; assembly: GCA_030669775.1. GTDB lineage: Bacteria > Chloroflexota > Anaerolineae > Anaerolineales > UBA4823 > PFL25. The sequence continues at coordinate 2,580 of DAOVCZ010000114.1, forward strand.
TCTGTCTCAACTTTCTCTTTCATTTCTTCAGGAATCTTGTCACCTAAGTCACGGATGGTTTTCTCAGCCGTGTAGACAGCGTTATCCGCCAGGTTCCGGGCTTCAATTAACTCCTTACGCTTGATATCATCTTCGGCATGTGACTCTGCATCCTTGCGCATTTGCTCGACTTCGGCATCGCTCAAACCGGATGAAGCGGTGATGGTAATATGTTGGCTGCGATTGGTGGCTTTATCCAAAGCAGTGACTTTCAAAATGCCATTGGCATCGGTATCGAAAGTCACCTCAATTTGAGGCACTCCCCTGGGTGCGGGTGGGATCCCGTCGAGGATAAATTTTCCCAATGATTTATTATCATTTGCCATGGGGCGCTCACCCTGGAGGACATTGATCTCTACCTGAGATTGGCTGTCACTGGCAGTGGAGAATATCTGGCTCTTGCGAGAGGGGATAGTGGTGTTGCGTTCGATCAAAGGTGTGGCCACACCACCCAGAGTTTCAACCGAAAGGGTCAATGGGGTGACATCTAATAACAGAATGTCTTTTACATCCCCGCCGAGAACGCCCGCCTGAATCGCGGCACCAATCGCCACCACTTCATCAGGATTGACACCACGGTGTGGTTCTTTATCGAATAATTTGCGCACTGCCTCTTGTACAGCTGGCATGCGGGTCATACCGCCCACCAAAACAATTTCATTGATTTTTGAACGGTCAAGTTCGGCGTCTTTAAGTGCCTGACGGACGGGTCCCATTGAACGTTCGACCAGGTCCGCGGTCAGTTGTTCGAGCTTTGCCCGGGTAAGAGTCATCACCAGGTGCTTGGGTCCACTGGCATCGGCGGTGATATAGGGCAGATTGATCTCCGTTTGCATCATACTGGACAGTTCGATCTTGGCTTTCTCAGCGGCTTCCTTCAAGCGCTGCAGTGACTGCCGATCCTGGCGCAGATCGATCCCGTTATCTTTCTTGAATTCATCGGCAATGTACTCAATAACGCGATGGTCAAAATCATCCCCACCCAAGAAGGTATCGCCGCTGGTGGAGCGGACCTGGAAAACACCTTCTCCTACATCCAGAATTGAAATATCGAAGGTGCCACCACCCAGGTCGTAAACCGCGATCACCTCATCCGCCTTCTTATCCAAACCATAAGCCAGTGACGAGGCCGTGGGTTCGTTGATGATTCGTAGTACCTCTAACCCCGCAATTTTTCCGGCATCTTTGGTTGCATTTCGCTGGGCATCATTGAAGTATGCCGGAACAGTAATCACCGCCTGGGAGACCGATTCGCCCAGGTAAGCTTCTGCATCTGCTCTGAGCTTGCCAAGGATCATGGCTGAGATCTCTGGTGGCGAGTATTCCTTTCCATCCAGGAGCACGCGCACATCTCCATTTGGTGCTTCAGTAAATTTATAAGGGATACGCGAGATCGTTTTCTTCACTTCTGGATCATTGAACTTGCGACCCATAAAACGCTTGATCGAGAATATGGTGTTCTCAGGGTTAACCACGGCTTGGTTGCGCGCAACACGTCCGATCAGGCGTTCATGGTTCTTGTTCACCGCGACAACAGACGGTACGAGCCGTTCACCCTCAGCCGAGGAGATAACGATCGGCTCACCACCCTCCATCACTGCAACTACTGAATTAGTTGTACCTAAATCAATTCCGATTATCTTTCCCATTGAAGCTTCCTCCGTATAATAATAATTTCCAATTGACCGGTTCTTCTACCGGACCATATAATTTCTTTACTGCGCCACCCGAACGGTGGCAGGTCTGAGCACACGTTCTCCGATTCGATAACCATTGCGGACAACTTCAATTATCTGTCCACTCTCCAAATCTTCACTCGGCTCCTGAGAGATGGCTTCATGTAGATTGGGGTCGAACTGTTGACCTGCGACCTTCATCGGCACAACCCCTTCAGCTTCCAATGCTGACAAGAACTTGCGATAGACTAACTCAATGCCTTCCGCCCAGGAGGCACCATCGCCATCAGCAGGCTGGTTCTGTAAGACACGTTCAAGATCGTCTAATATCTCCAAATATTTTCGAATGATATTTCCAGCAATGTTGTGCTGCAGCTGTTGGCGCTCTCGTTCCATGCGTTTTTTGTAGTTTGCAAATTCCGCTCTTTCTCGCTGCCAACCATCGAGATACTCCTCAGATTGTTGCTGCAGGGTATCGATCTCATCCTTTAAGATTTCAATCTCATTGGGTTCAATATCTCTGGGTGCAGTCGGCTCTTCGATCTGCTCCGTTTCTTGATCTTCAACTTCCTCGCTCTGCTCAACATTGCCTTTGATTTCTTCGGTCATCTTTCCTCCGCAAATATTTATAAAAAAATTGTCTCACTCTTTAGTAACTAAAAGTGTAGTCCAACAGCCTGGACTACATCCAAATTTGTTATCATATGGGTTGAAAATGTGCCTTCGTCTTCCGCCTTCGATCCCTGTCAACCCAGGTTTAATTCAACCACTAAATCACTCAACAAATCAGCGACAAACCGCACTGTAGAGATAGTGTGACCATATGACATGCGGATTGGTCCAAGCACACCCAGGGTGCCAGTTGCCAATCCCGGGACGCCATAGCGACCCAGAACGATTGAGCATTCTCTAAGTTCTTCCCAGGTACCTTCTCCTCCAATGAGCACCTGCACACCACCGACATTGGTGGTCAGGATTGTACTGGTCAGCAAATCCTGCAAAAAAGCCCGCTCTTCAAATACTCTCAAGGCTCTGCGCGCCAATTCGACCTCAGCAAATTCGGGTTCTGTGAGGACATTGGTCAACCCATCACGGTAAACTTCTCCACCCAAAACAGCGCTGGAAAGATCCATCTCCTCAACAATGAGATTGAGAACATCTTGTTCAAGAGCCTCCATTTGTGGTACCAGGGCAGCAATGGCGGCAGTCGTCATACCCTGACACAGCTGATTCAGCTGGGCTGCAGTTATGCTTAATGTCTCCTGCGAGACTGGTTCTGCCAAAGCCAAGATCTGCTGGCGGATTTCACCACCGGTTAAGACCAATACCATCAAGACCTGCCGACCGAGGGTGGAGATTAATTCGATATGTTTAAAGCGGGCTTTTTCGGGGTGGGGGGCAGTCACCAATGAAGCCGCCTGCGACTGGTGGGCCAGGATAGAGGCAGCTAAACGCAACCAGTTATCGATATCATGACCGGCCTGGTAAAACTGATGCGTGATCATGCGCTTAGTCTGCGGGGCAAGATCGGTTTGACCCATCAGCTGACGCACAAAGTAACGGTACCCTTCTTCTGTTGGTACGCGTCCAGCGGAGGTGTGTGGTTGGCGAAGATATCCAGCTTCGGTCAGGGCCACCATCTCATTGCGAACTGTCGCCGAACTAAAGCTGAGTCCGTATTTATCAACCATTGTTTTCGAGCCAACTGGTTGGGCGTTATCGATATAGTCTCGAATTACTAAGGCAAGAATAAGCTTCTGCCGCTCAGCAAGATTCATGAGTGATCTCATAATTTAGCACTCTCGTATCGAGAGTGCTAAAAGGTACTTAATTGATAATACCACGTCGCTATTAGATCGTCAAGCAACCCCCCTTTCAAGCACCCGGCTTCTAACAAAGCGTTAACAAAAAATTTAACTCAGAGAGATCGGGGTGAGATCGACCGCGCAGAATGTCCAATATGCGCATTATGTCCCGGGGATAGGGGGCTTCGAAAAGTGAGCGTTTATG
>DAOVCZ010000102.1 GCA_030669775.1 Chloroflexota bacterium
ATTTCAGCTTCATTCTCATCCATCCCATCAGGTGGTTCAAGTGAAGGATTGTTGGAGACTCCCCTGCCTCCGGAAACGATCACCGCAGCATCATTCAGACTAACGCCTCTACTGCTCTCAGTGTATCCGCTCACTTTGGTAATAATATTTTCCTCAGAGATAGCTGCGGCGACTTGGCTAATACTCCCAGTCCTTGAACTATCCGGTTCAGGTGTCGAGAACGCTCTCACTCGCAAGGGGACTAACTGTGGACGAGCACTGCATACAGCTTTTGAGAGCAATTTCCCGCCGTAGACTGGTCTGGTGGCAACCACGTTCCCATCCTGAAATTCCAGAGCTGTCACATCGGGAAGCACGCCTGTTTTCAAGTCAACAGCCACCATCGCTGCCAATTCCCGTCCCCGGCTGGTAGTGGGGAACAAAATCACCTCAGGTTGATGTTCACCTGCCAATCCGCTTACTAGACTTGCATAAGGTTCTGCACGGAATTCTTGCAAAGTTTCATCGTCGCAGAGATATACCTGATCTGCTCCATATTGGACTGCCTGTTCACCTAATTGTTGAACCTCCGAGCCAGTGATGACTGCAGTCACTCCGCCACCTAGTTGATCGGCAAGCACGCGAGCTGCACCGATAGCCTCCCAAGATGAGGAAATCGCTTCCCCTTTAAATTGATCGATATAAACCCACACTTTATCAGCCATCAGAGCACCTTTGTTTCTAATATTTTTTCAGCCAGTGTCTCCGCGATCTCTGCGGGAGAGCCTCCACTGATTATCTCAGTAATCACTTCCTGCTTAGGCGGGTTGGAGATTTCCGGCCAACTCACAACTGGATCAGATACTTCAGCACCCAATTCCGCTACACTCCAGACTGGAATCTCAGCCCGTGAGGCTTTGCGAATACCCATGAATGATGGATAACGTGGCTCAGCTATATCCTTGATCACACTGACAACAGCTGGGAGTTTTCCTTCCACAACCTGGCGCCCTTCTTCAACCGATCTTTCGACACGAATCGAGCTGCTCACCGGATCGAGTTCTGAGATCGCGGACACTAAGGTAAGAGAGGGCCATCCCAAAACACGCGCAGTTTGCGCGGCTGTGACACCCACATCTCCATCGATCGCTTGCCTGCCAAAGAATGCCAGGTCTACATCGCCGATCTTCTGGATGGCCGCCGCCAGAACTTGTGAAGTCACAAGGCTATCTGCATTCTCGAGCCCTGGATCAGAGATCAAGATCGCATTCCCGCATCCCATCGCCAAGGCATGCTTGAGAGCTTCTTTCGCATCCTCATCCCCGACGCTGATCACGGTAACATCTCCGCTATGAGCTTCCTGTTGCAATAATGCTGTTTCGACGGCGTATTCATCCCATGGATTGATCACCAAAGGCGCATCCCCCCAGGTAACTTGCCCATCTTCGACTACAACCTTCGCAGCAGTGTCGGGCACTTGTTTGACGCACACTACGATTTTCAAAGTAACCTCCTATTTATTGTGGATTGGGTGAGAATTATTGTTCTTTTTGCCAGATATCATCATCAAAGGCTGGCAATTCGCAACGCAGAGGAACATTATCTCGATATTCAAGTGCATATCCTGCCTGGATTAACTGGTGAATTTCACTTGTCCCCTCGTATATGACAGCCCCTTTTGCGTTGCGTAAATAACGTTCGACATCATATTCATCGCTGTATCCATAGGCACCATGGATTTGAATCGCTTCGGATGCCGCATCAAAAGAGGCGTCAGTCGCAAACCACTTCGCCAATGAAGTTTCGCAAGTGTTGCGTATCCCCTGATTTTTCATCCAACCGGCACGTAAATACAGTAATTTAGCAGCTTCGTAGGATTGTACCATGTGGGCAATTTTCTGCTGGACAAGTTGGAATTTCCCGACCTCACGACCAAAAGCCTTTCGTTCTTGGGCATATCTTAGGCTAGCTTCAAGGCTTGCCCGGATCAAGCCAGTCGCTCCAGCTGCTACAGTATAACGACCATTATCCAGGGAGGACATGGCAATTTTAAATCCCTCTCCTTCTTCTCCGATCCGGTTTTCAGCCGGGATCTCGACATCCTGAAATGCGATCCAACCTGTTGATCCTGCTCGGACACCTAATTTGCCATGGATGTCCCCACTCGTGACTCCATCACGATTGAGCTCAACCATAAAGGCGCTCAAACCATCATGGGGATCAGCTGCATCTAGATCCGTTCTGGCCACGATCAAGGCGTGATCAGCCTTGGTCGCTAACGATATCCACATTTTTTCCCCGTTGATAATATATATGTCTCCGTCTCGTTTCGCAGTGCTGAGTATTGCGGCTACATCTGAACCAGCACCAGGTTCTGTCAAACCGAAACATGCGATCTTCTCACCGCGGGCTTGGGGAGCCAGAAATCTTTCTTTTTGCTCTTCGGTCCCCCACTGCAACAATGCCATGCTGTTCAGACCCATATGCACCGACATCACCACGCGTAAAGTACTATCAACGGCCTCCAACTCCTCACATGCTAAACCCAATGCGATGTAATCCATCCCCTGCCCACCGTATCGAACCGGCAGGCAGATCCCTAAAATACCGAGCTCAGCCATGCGAGGTAAGATAAACGGTGCCATAGCTTGCTTGCGATCATATTCTTTGATGACCGGAGACACTTCTTTCTGGGCAAATCCCTTTACCATCTGCTGCACCATACGGTGTTCATCGGTCAAAGCGAAATCCATATTTTCTCCAATTAGAATTATTCCTGTCAATTATAGCCACTCGGTAGCTGGATTACAACTGATATTTGTCACATTTCTTCCCCAGTCGACTATAATTTCTGTTGTGAATTATCTTGCACGTTTGCGGATCGTGATTCAGGTACTTGTTCCCCTGATTATTGTGATGCTTCTCGGGGTATCAAGCGGTTGGCGAATGATCGATCGCCAGCTTTACAGAGCCCGAAAGGCAATCGAAGCCAACGATAGTCAACAGGCTTCACTTGCCCTGGCACGAGCGGCTCAATACGCTCCCTGGAGAAAAGATTTATGGGAACAAGCCGGTATCTATGCATTGCAGGATGGCCAGCATCAAACTGCAAAATCTTACTTTTTGCGGGTTGACAATCCTGGTGATCTGTCCACCGCAGGTTTGACTGCATTAGGGGATATTGCACAATTCGAGGGTGATCTCAAGTATGCCATTCAACTGTGGGAAGAGGCGCTAACAGCTGGAAATGGGGATATCGAATTACACACACGTCTGGCAGAAGCATATCAGCAGTTCTGGGACTTAGATAAGGCCATTCCACATTTAACAGAACTGGTCGAACTCAAACCAACCGATAGCGCCTCGATCTACCAGTTGGGCTTGATGTTGGCAGCTACACAACCTGAATCGTCGCTTGCCTACCTTCGCCTTGCAGCCGAGTTGGACCCAGAGCTTTCCAGCAAAACCAAAGCTCTTATCCGTAATATTCGCTTTGCTCGAAACATTGACGATCCGTCTTACTCTCTTGTATCAGCCGGTCAATCGCTAGCCTCGATAGAGGAATGGGAGCTAGCTAAGATCGCCCTTTCCAAGGCCACCCAGCTCAATCCCGAATATGCGGACGCCTGGGCGTATCTTGGGGAAGCTCTTCAACATACTGATCAGAATGGTTTAGAAGAACTCGAAAAAGCCTTATCCATTGATCCTAATTCCGTGGCTACTAACACACTCATGGGGCTGTATTGGCAGCGTCAAGAACGATACGATCTGGCGTTGATCTATTTACAAGCTGCTGCAAAACTCGATGATCTCAATCCAGCCCTGCAGGCTGAAATTGGAAATACAATCGGACTGCAAGGAAATATATCTGCCGCAGAATCCCACTACCGACGCGCGGCTGCGCTAGCACCAAATGATTCAACCTATTGGCGTATATTGGCCAGTTATTATATTAAATACGAGATCAAGTTACGGGAAGAAGGCTTGGCAGCTGCGAGACAGGCATTGATCCAGAATCCTGAAGATCCAGCGTCCTTAGATACAATTGCTCAAATATATCTGCTTCTCGATATCCCATTCATCGCCCAACGCTTTTTGGAACGAGCAATAGCTGCCGATGATAATTTCGCCCCTGCGTATTTGCATCTCGGCTTGATCCATCTCTTAGAAGGAGATACTTCACAGGCTTTCCAGCAATTCTCAATCGCAAAGACTTTATCCCCCCCTGGTTCACAGACTGCAGAACAAGCCACTCGTTTTCTGGAAACATACTTTCCCTGAACTCCCAGATCAATACACTCCTATGCTACAATAACCACCTTTTGAATGCAATTTTTGAAGAGAAGGGCTTATGCTGCGTTCTGTTCTCCTGGTTACTTTACTAATGGCGCTGTTATCAGCCTGCCAGGTATCTTCCCTGACCTCTATCTTCTTTGATACACCCTCAGGAACAGTATTATTTCAGGATGATTTCACCGATCCATCGAGTGGTTGGGAGAATCTCACTAACGATCAATTTGGCACCCTGGATTTCTTCGATGGTTATTACCGCATCCAGGTTCTGGGAGAACAACAAATGCTTTGGGCGGGTCCAGGTATGAACTTTGTCGATGTGCGCCTGGAAGCAGATATGATTAAAGTGATCGGTTCCTCGGACGATATCTTTGGATTGATTTGTAGAGCAACGGATCCATACAATTTTTATTTCTTCGTTATCAGCAGCGATGGTTATTATGGTATTGGAAAAATGATCGATGGCGTGCAATCGATGATCGATACAAGAGGAATGCTTCCTAGTGAGGTTATATCGCAAGGAATGACGGGAAATCATCTCCGCGCTGATTGCATCGGTGATCACCTGGAATTCAGCGTCAACGGTCAACTGCTTGCTAGAGTAAAAGATTTTGATCTGGCCAATGGAGATGTCGGTTTGTTGGCAGGCACTTTTGACGCCTCCGAAAATGTGATTCTTTTCGATAATTTCTCGGTAATAAATCCTTAATCCTTGCCATCAATTTCAAGTTAATTATCTTTTGTTAGCAATGAAGATTTATCTCGACTCGATCGGCTGCCGGCTAAATCAAAGTGAAATTGAGATCTATGCTAGGCAATTCCGCGCGGCAGGTCACACGCTTGTACCCACTGCAAGTGAAGCAGATTTGGCGGTGATCAACACCTGCACAGTTACCAATGCGGCAGATTCAGATTCGAGGGGGAAAATCCGCCAGGTGGTACGTGCCGGGACAGAACAGGTTGTGGTCACCGGATGCTGGTCAACATTAAATCCAGATATTGCGGCACAACTTCCTGGGGTAAACCAGGTCATACCCAATGTGAATAAAGCTCATTTAGTACCAAACTTGCTGCTAATCCCGGAAGAGAATTTTGAACTCGAACCAATAGCCAGAGAACCGATCCCTGGTTCACGCCTGCGAACACGCGCCTTCATCAAAGTCCAGGATGGGTGTGATAACCGCTGTACTTTCTGTGTAACCACTATCGCCCGAGGTTCAGGTAAAAGTCGATCGATCAAAGATATACTAAATGATATACATGCCGCGATTAACAGCGATAAAGCTGGTGACAATGCAGCAAAAGAGATCGTTCTGACTGGTGTTCATTTGGGATCGTGGGGTCAGGATCTTTCGAAAGCCCGAAATATTTCCTATCTGGTTCAAACGATTCTTAAGGAGACTGATGTCCCACGTTTACGATTATCTTCTCTCGAGCCCTGGGACCTAGGTGAGGGTTTTTTCTCTTTATGGGAAAACCCCCGTCTTTGCCGCCACCTCCATCTACCTTTACAATCAGGATCAGCAACCGTCCTGAGGAAAATGGCCCGCAAAACCACACCAGAAGCCTATGCAAAATTAGTAACAGCTGCTCGCACAGTCTGCCCAAACATCGCCATTACGACAGATTTGATCGCTGGATTCCCAGGCGAAACTGATCGTGAATTTTCAGAAACTGTGGATTTTGTTCGTGAAATGTCCTTTACTGGTGGACATGTGTTCACATACTCTGCGCGACCTGGCACCGCCGCAGCTGAGATGCTCGATCAGGTACCCTTCAAACTGCGTAAAACGCGAAATGCCGAACTTCGCAATATCCTGGCAGACTCTGGTCAAAAATACCAGCAACATTTCCTCAATCAAACCATTCCTGTGTTGTGGGAGAGCGTGACTGAGATAGATTCCAAATCCTGGCACCTTCGCGGTCTAACCGATAATTATTTGCGCGTGAACACCCGAGCCTCGAACAATTTCTGGAACCAAATCACACCCGTACATTTGACAGAAATTGGCGACAACGGTCTGGTTGGTGAAATTCAAGAAACCAAATCCTATGGATCCAAACTGCATATTTTGTAAGATCATTGCTGGAGAAAGCCCCAGCACAATTGTTTACCATGACGAACAAGTTGTGGCATTCTTGGATATTCATCCTGCCGCACCAGTGCACATCCTGATCGTGCCCCGCCAACACATTCCTTCGATCAATCACCTGACCGGCGACCATGAAGCACTTCTCGGACATATGTATACTGTCGCAAAGCAATTGGCGATAGAAAATGGGGTTGCCGAGTCAGGATACCGCCTGATCATCAACAGTGGTCCAGATGCACGGCAGGCGGTCTTCCACCTGCATTTACATTTGCTTGGAGGTCGAGAAATGCGCTACCCGATGGGGTAAACAACCCATTACATCTCCCTCAGGTACAACTTTTATCTCGAATATGGGTATAATGAAACCTATGGATACTCAAAAGCAGATTGAGAAAGACTTTAAAGATGCTTTTCGTGCAGGAGATGAAGTGCGTAAGCGCACATTACGCTTGGCTTTATCATCCATCAAGCTGGTTGAGGTTGACAAAGGTAAACCTCTAGTAGAAGAGGAAGTTTCAGCAATTCTTCAGAAAGAGCTCAAATCCCGAC